>CAYUYD010000083.1:0-9480 GCA_964449105.1 uncultured Planctomycetaceae bacterium
GGGGGAGGTTTTGGAGACATTTGGGCATTCGAAATTCGAATTTGTTTCGTATTTCGTATTTCGTATTTCGTATTTTGGTCCTGCTTAACATATTTTGCTACCATCCTTTCGGTGCGTCATTACTTCACCTGTGAGATAAGTGCCGGCAGCGGCATGAAGATGGCGACAACGATGAATCCGACGATTACGCCCAGCGTGATGACCATTACCGGTTCCAGCAGGCTGACCATAGCCGCAACCATAGTCTGGACCTCTTCGTCGTAGGTGTCTGCGATCTTGGAGAGCATTTTGTCCAGGTCTCCCGTTTCCTCGCCGACATCTATCATGTTGACCACCATCGGTTCGACGATCTTTGCCTGTCGCAGCGGGTCGGCGAAGTCGTCACCCTCGCGGATACCGTCGTGGACGCGACCGAGGGCCTTGGCGAAGACCTCGTTTCCGCTCGTCTCGCGCGTGATGTTGAGTGCCTCCAGAATCGGCACGCCGGCCGTCAGAAGCGTCCCCAGCGTTCGGGTAAAACGCGACACCGCCGTTTTGGCCAATATGCCGCCCATTACGGGAATCTTCAGTTTCAACATATCGACGAAATACCTGCCGCCATCGGACATTCGCAGCAGTCTGAAAAGGACGAACAGAAAAACCGGAAAAGCCAGGATGTACGCCCAGCCCCACTCCTTCGTGAGCCAATCGGATATACCTATGAGCATCAGGGTAATGGCTGGAAGTTCGCCGGCGCCGAAACTGGAGAAGATGTCCTTAAACTTCGGGATGATGAATATCATGATGCCCATGACGATTGTGATCGCGGCGGTGATAACCACTGCCGGATAGACCATCGCGCCGGTTATCCTCCGTTTGAGTTTCTGCGACGCCTCCATGAAGTCGGCCAGTCGGCGCAGGACAATGTCGAGCACGCCGCCGGCCTCGCCTGCGGCAACCATGTTGCTGAAGAGTTTATCGAAGGCTTTGGGGTGCTTGGCCATTGCCTCCGACAGCGTCGATCCCCCTTCGACGTCTTCAGCCACCAGTCGAATGGCTATGCGGAGCATACCGGGCTTCTGCTGCTCTTCGAGGATTCTCAAACTGCGCAACAACGGAAGCCCTGCGTCCTGAAGCGTGGAAAGCTGCCTGGCAAACTGCGTCAGAAGTTTTTTGGAAACTCTCCCGACGGTCCGATGACGGGTTCCGGCCGATGGTCTGGCCGAAGCACCGGCGCCGGCGGCTGATGATGATTTTCGGTCGGAACGCTCCTTGATCTTCGTGGGAAAGTGTCCCATCCCTCGGACCTTGGAGACCGCTTCCTCGCTGCTGCCGGCATTCACCTCGCCCTTGACCACCTGGCCGACACTGTTCATTGCTTCGTACTGGTAAGTTGACATTGCTTTATCCCTTATTCCAATTCCTCATAGATTGTCTGGGAGACGACTTCCTCAATCGTTGTAACCCCGTCGAATATCGCCAGCAGTCCGCTTTCGCGCAGTGTCCGCATTCCGCGCCGGCAGGCAGCTTCGCGGAGCGCATTAGTGCTGCCTCGGTTGTTAATTAACTCGCGAATCTCGTCGTCCATCAACATAATCTCTAATATAGCCGTTCGCCCGCTGTAACCGGTGCCTCGGCAATAATCGCACCCGGCGCCTCGGAAGAAAGTCCTTCCCTGCACATTCTCCGGGCGAATTTGCAGTTCCCAGAGCATCTCCTCGGTTGGGGTGAACTCCTCCTTGCACCTCGGACAGATGCACCGCACCAGACGCTGACCCACTATACCCTCCAGCGTCGCGGTGATCAGGTACGGCTCCAGACCCAAATCCAGAAGACGGGCAATAGCCGACGGCGCGTCATTGGTGTGCAGCGTCGTGAAGACCATGTGCCCTGTCAGCGAAGACTGTATCGCAATCTCGCCGGTCTCCAGGTCGCGAATCTCGCCGACCAGAATGAGGTCCGGGTCCTGGCGAAGGAAGTGCCTCAGGCATCGTGCGAAGGTCAAACCGATGGCTTCATTAATCTGCACCTGGATCAACCCGTCGATGTCGTATTCAACGGGGTCTTCGGTGGTGAGTATCTTCACCGTCACGTCGTTCAACTCGTTCAAGGCCGAGTACAGCGTTGTGGTTTTGCCCGAACCGGTCGGACCTGTAACGATGCAGATACCGTTGGGTCTGTGTATCAACTGCCGGAAAATCCGCAGGTCGTCCTCGCGGAAGCCGATCTGTTCCAGGTCGAGGTTGACCTGGCTTCGGTCCAGCACACGCATCACGACGCTCTCGCCGAACATTGTCGGAAGAACACTTATGCGCAAATCCACCGGTTGACCGTTGACGACCAGTTCGATACGCCCATCCTGAGGCAGGCGGCGCTCGGCGATGTCAAGATCGGCCATTACCTTGATTCGACTGGCGATTGCCATCGAGATCGACTTGGGCGGCGGGATCATCTCATACAGCAACCCGTCGATACGGTAGCGAATCTTGAACTCGTCCTCGAAAGGTTCGAAGTGGATGTCGCTGGCGCGGTCGCGTATCGCCTGGAGCAGCACCATATTCACCAACCGGCGGATCGGATTGGAATCGGCTGCTTCCTTGATAGTCTCCAGGTCGATGCTCTCGCCGCGATTTTCCAGAGCGGCAAGTTGCTCATCGCCGGCAATTTCGTTAATCAACTCGCCGATGGACTCCGGCTCGACGTCATAATACTTGTGCAGCGCCCGTTCCAGAATCTCCGGGTCGGCAATCTTGGCGACAACATCAAAGCCCATCAGCGTCCGCAGGTCGTCGGTGGCGCGGAAATTATCCGCCGAACCAATCGCCACCACTAATCGCTTAGCCGATTCGTCGTATTCCAGCGGGATCAGCTTGTAGGCGTTCGCCATCTGGGCGGGAATCTGTTTAATGACGTCGTCGGGCACGTCAAACTTCTCCAGGTCCACGAATTCCATCCCCGCCTGGAATGCAAGGGCAAAGGTAAGGGCGTTTTCGTCGATATAACCCAGGTCGATCAGAATCTGACCTATCGGGCTGCCTTTTTCCTTCTGAATACCAAGTGCCTCGTGCACCTGATCACGGGTGAGTCTGCCCATCTTCACCAGCACTCTTCCGATAGGCCGGCCTCGAAGCTCGCCAACATTCACGTCCCGCTGTGTCATTAACGTGGTCATTGACTAACTCCTGAAAACAGGCTCCGCCGCCTGCTCGTCCGGATTGATAGGTTCTTCCGCTTTGGTAATCCGGCCTGTCCGGAAGGCCTCAATCTTGTCCTGCAACTGACCCGGATGCTGGGCCTGGTCCACAGCGTCTTCAGCGGCGATTTTGCCCTCGGCGACCAGATTGAAAAGATGCTCATCCAGTAACTGCATACCGAATTTTTTACCCGTCTGGATGGAAGAAGGAATACGGAAAACCTTGTTCTCGCGGATCAGGTTGGATATCGCGCCGGTAACAACCATGAACTCGTAGGCGGCGACTCGCCCGCGAACGTCAATCCGCGGTATAAGCGCCTGGCAGAGAACGGCTATCAACGACGAGGCCAACTGTATTCTGATCTGGTTCTGCTGTGCGACGGGGAATTGCTCCGAGATTCGCGTTATGGTCCCCTGGGCGCTGGTGGTGTGCAGCGTCCCGAAGACCAGGTGCCCGGTTTCTGCCGCCCGCAGCGCCGACTCCATAGTCTCCAGGTCGCGTAACTCGCCGACCAGGATTACGTCCGGGTCCATTCGCAGCACGCGCCGAAGGGCCTCGGAAAAACTCGGAACGTCCACCCCTACCTCGCGCTGATTGACCATCGACTTGCGGTGCGGGTGATAGTATTCAATCGGGTCTTCGATGGTGATGATGTGCTTGTCGAAATTCCGGTTGATGTAGTCGATCATCGTCGCCATCGTGGTTGTCTTGCCCGACCCGGTCGGTCCTGTAACCAGGAATATACCCCTGGATCGGCGGCAGAGGCTCTTGACGATCGCCGGCAGACCTATCTCCTCGAAGGTGAACAACTTGCTGGGGATGAGTCGCAACGAAAGTGAGGTATTTCCCCGCTGGTGAAAGACGCTGACGCGGAATCGCCCCGCATCTCCGAAGGCGAAGCCGAAATCCGTCCCGCCCTCTTCCTGAAGTTCCTGCTGGGCCCGTTCGGGAGTAATGGCCTTCATAAGCGCTACGGTATCGGCCGGTTCCAGAATCTTCGTTTCCAGCGATCGCAACCGGCCATGAAGCCGAAGGGTCGGCGGTCGTCCTACGTGCAGGTGCAGGTCGCTGGCGCCGCGTTTGATACATGTCTCCAACAGCCTATCAATGTGTAAAGTAGCCATGGGTTTCCCTTTTTCTGACCTTCGGCATTGAATTATTCGCCTCGCCGACCTGATCGGAACCGGTAAAAAGGCTCTTTTTCAGGCAATTTCGCTTTCCCTTTGTAAATAAACGAGTTATAGTTATCGGTAGAGAAGGGTCAGTCTGTCACCAATTCCGAAACCTGCGCGATTCTGACCAGTTCTTCCGGTGTGGTTATGCCCTTGAATATCTTCCTTCGACCATCCTCCAGCAGGGTTCTCATACCCGATGCTCTGGCCTCCCGCCGCATCTCGCTGAGCGGGGCACGTCTTATCGCCAGCTCAGCCAGAGCGTGGTTCATCTCCATCAGTTCAAAAATACCGAGCCTGCCCCTATATCCGCTACCCCCGCAGGCTGCGCAACCCGCGCCGCGATAAACAGTTGCGTTTTGCATCTCCTCTTCATTGAAGCCCAGCACCCGCAGGATTTTCATATCCGGACTAGGGTCAATTTCTTTACATTCTTCACATATCACGCGGATCAGACGCTGGGCCAGCACCGCCTGGATGGAACTGGCCACCAGGAACGGTTTGACTCCGATGTCGATAAGACGGGTTATCGCGCTGGGCGCATCGTTGGTGTGTAGTGTACTGAAAACCAAGTGTCCGGTAAGAGCGGCCTGAATTGCAACCTCGGCAACCACTAAATCGCGGATTTCGCCCACCAGAATGATATTTGGGGCCTGTCGCAACATGGATCGGAGAATAGATGCAAAGGTTAAACCCGTTACCTCGTTGACCTGGCACTGATTAATCCCCGCGAAACTATACTCAATTGGGTCTTCAGCCGTGATAATTTTGCGGTCAGGACGGTTCAGTTCGTTCAGTGCCGCATACAGCGTGGTGGTTTTACCGGATCCGGTCGGACCTGTAACCAGGAATATCCCATTGGGGCGCTTGATGATGCGTTTAAATCTCTCATGGTCATCCTCCTCGAAGCCCAGTCCGCCGATACCCACACGTACACTTTCGGGCCTGAGAATACGAAGCACGACGCTTTCTCCGTGGTATCCCGGAATGAAACTGACACGGAAATCGATATCCGTCCCACCCACAACCATCGTAATCCTGCCGTCGGAAGGAAGGCGCTTTTCGGCAAGGTCCACCCCCGACATAATCTTGACGCGGTTGATCACGGGCCCCTGCATCCGCTTGGGAATATTGTCCCTTTCCCGGCAGACGCCGTCGATTCGGTAGCGCACGCGGATACGGTTGGACATCAGTTCAATGTGTATATCGCTGGCCCGCAGATTGACCGCCTCGGTAATGAGCATCGTAACCAGGCGGATTACGGGGGCGCTTTCGGCATCAATCTCCACTTCAGATTCCACATCCGAAGCGGCGTTGCGCTCCAACTGCTGGACCGTCTTGTCAATACTCACGTCCGACCTGACAAATCGCTCGATAAAGTCCCGAAGTCTGGTTCTGGAGGCAAGGGCGCATTCGATCTCAGCATTAAGCCGGAACCGAAGCATGTCCAGCGTTTCCAGGTCAAGCGGGTCGGTAATTATGACTTTAAGCCGATTTCCCTCTCTTGTTATAGGCAGAACCAGATGCCTGCGGATGATGTCGGGCGGGATTTCTTCCAGTAGTCCCGGCATCACAATCTGGCGCTCGAGATCGACATATTCCATGTCGTATTGTGTCGCCAGTGCCTTGGTTACATCTTCCTCGTCGGCCAGACCAAGCGACACCAGCGCCTCGCCGATCCGCAGACCTTCCTTACCGGCATGTTGAAGCGCTTCTTCCACCCCGGCAATTGTAACCACGCCCCATTCGACCAATATCTCGCCAAGCCGCTTCTTCTTCCTGGCCATAACCTCTCCCATGCGCGCCTGATAGACTCTGCACCAAAAGCCCGCGCTTCCACAATAATATAATAATCGGAGGCGCGATTTCGCTTCCGGCCGCCTGCTGCCAGGCCACGCTAAGGCATAAGTATATCCAACTGTCCTGAGGCGGGATAATGAATAAATGAGGACGTCCGCAACCCGCTTCCAAAGCACGTGGGTCTCTTCGGCACACGGAAAAAGCCTCAGTTCCAATCCAACGCTATTATAACCCCACTACCCGCAAATCGTCAACACCCCTTCTGCGCTTGACTTGTCTGCAAAGGTAAAGCAAGATTGCCCCGTCCTTAATTGAACAACCAACTTAGAGACCATAACAAAATGCTGGAAAAGGTTTATCAGGACAGATTGGCAAGCCTGGAGAAGATTCGCGGGCTGGGGATCGACCCTTACGGCGGACGATACGACACTGCCGAACCGATAGCCGAAATTCTCGCCCGCTTTGTCGAAGGCGACGAATCGCAGGTCGCCGACGCCGCAGGCCGGTTGATTCTCATACGCCCGATGGGAAAACTGACCTTCGCCCACATCCGCGACCAGACCGGATCTATACAGATATGCCTGCGAAGCAACGCACTGGACGAAACCGCCTGGTCGCTGGTGAAACTGCTGGATTTGGGCGACATAATCGCAGCCGCCGGCCCGCTGGTAAAGACACGCACCGGCGAAATCACCATCTTCGCCGAGCGATTGACGCTCCTGTGCAAATCCCTCCTGCCGATGCCGGAGAAGTTCCATGGCCTGGTCGATGTCGAGACCCGCTACCGTCAGCGATACCTCGACCTGATGAGCAACCCCGAAACGATGGAAGTGGCGCGGAAGCGAGTTGCGATTATTGAGCACATCCGGGACACGCTTCGAGACAGAGGCTTCAGTGAGGTCGAGACGCCGATGATGCAGTCGCTGGCCGGCGGTGCGGCTGCAAGACCATTCACGACCCACCATAACGCGCTGGATATCGACCTGTTCCTGCGCATCAGCCCGGAATTGTACCTTAAGCGACTCATGGTCGGCGGAATGTCGAAGGTCTTCGAAATAAACCGAAACTTCCGCAACGAGGGCCTGAGCACCCGCCACAATCCCGAATTCACCATGATGGAACTTTACCAGGCCTGCGCCGATTACAACATTATGATGGAGATAACCGAGGAACTGATCGCTACTGCGGCAGAGCGGATCGGCGGAGCGGCAAAGTTGCCGTTCGGCGACATCGAAATAGATTACACCCGTCCCTGGCGGCGTGCGACGTACGAAGAATTGCTCAACGAACACGCCGGCGTCTCCATGCGCGACCCGTCGGCGGTACGCGCAAAGGCCCGTGAACTGGGCATAGAAGAGGCCAACAAGGACGACGCCATCGTCGTCAACGACATATTCGAAGCCGTTGTCGAGGAGCATTTGATCCAGCCGACGTTCGTGCTGGATTATCCCGCCGACCTGTGCCCGCTGACGCGGCGTAAGGCCGGTGATGAAACGCTGGCAGAGCGGTTCGAGCTGTTCGTCGCCGGGATGGAAATCGCCAACGCCTACACGGAATTGAACGACCCCGCCGTGCAGGAAGCCAATTTCCGCCGGCAACTCGCCGGAGAGGCAGCCGGAGAAACGATGCGGGTGATGGATGAGGATTTTTTGACCGCCCTTCGCCACGGTATGCCGCCGGCAGGCGGACTTGGAATCGGCATAGACCGCGTCGTGATGCTCCTGACCGGCAGGACCACCATACGCGACGTAATCCTGTTCCCGATGCTCAGACCCGAAGTTTAGAACATGAGCATACATCCGAACGCCCCTGTCGATTAAACCATATACCGCTTATCCACTTTGGCGAATTTGCGGATTTCGTCAGCCATTGGGTCTGAATCGTCCCGACCCAGCAGTGCGAAGGTCGCCTTCTTGCCCAATTCGACCGCCGGCTGATCATAGGCGTCGATGTCCAGCATCTCGCCCATCAGGCTGGTGGTGAATTCGTAAAGCAAGATGAAGGCCCCGACCGCTTCGGGCGTAACGGCGTCGAAGCGGACCGTAACGCTTGGGCGATGCGACTTCGCCAGGGCGTACTCGGTGGCCTGCTTCTCGGCATTGAGCAGTTTCGAGATTTTGACCTTCCGCAGATACGCGAGTTTGCCGACTTGTCCGAAGACGTCCGGTACGCGGACCTCGCTCGGATGCTTCTCGACCTCCAGGAAGACGACTAACTTGTCGTTCGGGCCTTCGCGGTAGAGTTGAATCTGGCTGTGCTGGTCGGTCGCGCCCAATGCCGATACCGGCGTCGGGCCGGTCGTTTTCCTTTCCGAGCGACTCTGCCCAAAGTTGGCGGTACCAGTCGGCCAGGCCGACAAGGCGGTTGGAATAAGGCATCATCACGTGGATGGGTTTGCCCTTTTCGGCATACATGAGATACTTGACAGCCGCCAGGATGCAGGCGGGATTTGCCGGTGCAGGGGTCGATTTTATTTTCTCCGCCATTCCGTCAGCCCCCGCCAGCAGTGCGTCAATGTCGATGCCGCACATGGCTGCGCTGAACAAGCCGACCGGCGAAAGTACGCTGAACCGCCCGCCTACGTCGTCCGGCACGGGCAAAGTCGCATAGCCGTCGGCGGCGGCAATGTCGTGCAGGATTCCGGCGCCGGTATCGGTCGTTGCGACGATGTGATCGGCAAAGCCGTCCCCAAGCCGCTTGCGAAGCATCTCACGCACCACCATAAACGCCGAAGCCGTCTCCGCCGTCCCCCCGCTCTTGGAAATCACGTTGATAAGCGTCTTTTTAAGCCGTCGGCCCAACAGGCCCAATGTGTCGCCGATAAGGGCGGGGTCTGCGTTGTCCAGCACGAACAGGCGCGGGCCGGGGCGCTTCGCGTCGCTCAGCAGGTTGTACGTAACCGGATTCAGCGCCGCCTGCAGCGCGATATTTCCCAATGCCGAGCCGCCGATGCCGAGGACCACCAGATCGGTCGTCTCACCCCGATACCGGCTGACAAGTTCCATAACCGCGTCGCGGTAATCGCGCCTGCCGGGTAGTTTCGCATAACCAAGATTGCCTGATTCCCACTGCGCGACGACTGCCCGGTGAGCGGCTGCGACCTTCTCCATCACCGGCGCCAGTTCGCTCGGCGAAATCCCGTGTTCGGGTCCGACTACTTCGTCCGTGGCGTTCTTCCAGTAAAGTTGAATCATATCAGGCTCCTTCCAGCCAAGAATCGCGTTACAGCATAATGGTCTGCCGCGGTTAAATCCATGTTCACCCGCCGACCTTTCCACCCCCAAGCCGGCAGATGAGTCCGAAGGACGAATCTGCCGGAATCGAAGCGTGCCGGT
>CAYUYD010000084.1:0-9471 GCA_964449105.1 uncultured Planctomycetaceae bacterium
CAGATTGCGTCCCTTCGTTCCAAGAAACCGGTGTATGCAACGGTAAAACTGGAACAAGCGGGTTTCAGCGATCCGCTGGTGGTCATGGACGACGGCGTGCTGACGCTGATGATCTGGTCCATCGAGTACGCGAAGGTCGTCAGCATTGACCTGACGTTCATCTTCGACGAGGGTGGCGACATGAGGCTGGAAATCCTCGCCACCCGCATCGGCGTACTGCCGGTTCCGAAGGCATTGCTGGAAAGCGGGATCGGGCAACTTCGCGATAGGCTGAAAAACCTGTTGGGTCGGGTCAACGACAACGGAACCAACCTGCCGGAGGTAGTCTCGACCAAAAATGTCACCAGACTCCTGCGGGCGGTAGTAAGCATGCTGGACGGCAAGGCCGTCCGTCCAGAGGTGGTGTGGGATGACGGTGAAGCCAAACATCCGCTGCTGATCACGAACGTGGTGATCACCGATGGGGTGCTCACGCTGCACTTCAAACCGGCCTCCGATTGAAACGCCTGCGCCATGGCGGAAATTACGGATTTTGCTTGACGAAATCGCTGACCCGGCGTATAATGTATTTTAGTACTGTGGGTTCTGTCCGGGCGCCATGCTCATGCCACCGGACAGGAGGCTCATCGACCCTTTGCCTGGTGTTCGAGCGAGGCAAACGAGAGGGTATTGTGAAGGCTGCCGGGGTGCGGAGGTTCGGTCGCGAGGCCGGATTCCCCGCACCGGCAGCCTTTTTTTGCGTACACCGGCGCTTACCGGGCCAGCGTCTGCCAGAGCATCGAGGCATTGAATACGGCGTGCATGACAATCGGGCCTAGCAATCGCCCGGTACGCTCGTAGTTGTACCCCAGCGCGATGCCCAGCAGGAAAAGCGCGGGCATGTCCTTGTAGAGTGGGTAATGTACGGCGGCGAAGATTGCCGAGGCCGCCAGTATCGCCGGCCAGGGTCCGCCCATGTGCTTCCGCAGAAGCGTCTGCAGAAGCCCGCGGAAGAACAACTCTTCGGCGATCGGCGCAAGGACAGCCGTAACGGCGAACACGACGACCACCCACGCCGCCGACGCCTCTTGAACAAACTCAAGGGCGGGATGCTTCGTCGGCTTGATGGGCAGGACGCCCTTTTGGATCAGGTAACTCGTCAACACCATCGCCGCGATGCACAGGGGCAGGACCGCCAGGAACCCCACGACGCCCCTTCCGATGTCGCTTAACCATCGCCTGCCGCTCAGTCCCAGGCCGCGTTTCGCCCCGCTTCGAAAGGTCATCCACGCTACGCCGAGCACACCGGAAATCAGTACCAACTGCGCGACGCCCATTGCCGGAAGGTTCACGGTCATAGGAACGGGTTTGTTAGGAACCAACTCGACGCCCTGTATTGCCGCTATGACTAATGCCGTAAGCGAACCGGTAATCAGGTATATCAGATAGACGGTAAATACATGCAGGACGTGCAGTGCGTTAGGCCTGGCCGGCGTGTCCGACAGGCGGAACTTCCCAGGCCTGAGCAGGCGGACGAACGTCCAGACGGCAAGGGTGCAAACTCCCACCGCCAGCAGCGACCGTATCGGACCGGTCGGCAGTTCGTAGTCAATCGGCTGGGTTGTCGCAGCCAGTGTCAGGCAGACTAAAGCGTTTGACATCGTTTCCATACCCGTTAATGTAGTCCTTTGTGGCTAGGAATATATTGGACAAGATTGTCGAAACCAAGCGGAAAGAACTTTCCCGCCTCAAGCGCGACCGCCCGCTCGAGCAGGTCCGCGCCGATCTCGCCGACGCACCGCCTGTGCGGAACTTCTTCACCGCCTGCGCCCGCCAACCCAAGAAACTCCTCAACGTCATTGCCGAAGTCAAGAAGGCCTCGCCGTCGGCAGGCGTGATTTGCCACGATTTCGACCCCGCCGCTATTGCGAAAAAATACGCCCACGCCGGCGCAGACGCAATCAGCGTCCTGACGGATGAGCAGTATTTCGGCGGGTCGCTCGACGACCTCCGCGCCGTCCGCCAGGCCGTCGAACTGCCCATCCTTCGGAAGGACTTTATCATTGACCCCTACCAGGTCTGGCAAAGTCGGGCAGCCGGCGCGGATGCGATACTCCTGATTGCCGAGTGCCTGACGCCCAGCCAACTGGCCGACCTGATGATCCTGGCCGCTTCGCTGAAACTCACCTGCCTGGTGGAGGTCCACGGGATGGAAAATCTCATGCGCGTCCGGTCGATGATCGGCTTCCCGCACACATCCTATAGCCTGCTGGGAATAAACAATCGCGACCTGACTACGTTCGAGACGGACATCGCCACGACTGTCCGCCTGGCCGAATTCGTACCCGACCTGCGAACGCTTGTGAGCGAATCGGGCATAAAGACGCGGGCAGACACGGAACTCCTTGCCGGAGCCGGCGTGAATACCGTCCTGATAGGCCGGACGCTCATGCAGGCGGAAAACGTCGCCGCGAAAATGGACGAACTGTTCGCGCCGTAACGGGACGCAGCGAATGACGTTAGTCGCGCGATTCCCGGATCTTAAAGAGGTCAGACTTTAAAGGGGTCATGAGCCTTGCCCCCTTTAGCCTTGGTGCTCGTGAGTCGTTTTCCGGGAACTCTTAGTCTTGCCGGCGGTCATCATGGTCGCGAAGGAAATCCGTATCGTGATAGTCGATCTTGTGCAGCGGCATGACCAGACTGGACGCGATGTTGGACAAATGCCCGGCAATGCGCTTCAGGTAGCGGGTGATCAGCGCCCACGGGATGCCGAGGTTGGACGGCAGATCCTCGGCCAAGAGGGAATCCAGAAGCGCGTCGCAACGACGACGGACTTCACGCTCAGTCAGCATAACCTTCTGAGCCAGCGAGGCATCGCTCGCCGCCAGGGCTTGCCGCGTCGTTTCAAAAAGGCCATACGTCTCTTCGTAGGCGACCTGGAACTCAGCGAGGGTTCTCGCCTGCGATAGCCCATGGTCCTGTTTCGCCGCGGCATCCAGAATCTGCTTGCAGTAATCCCCAAGGCGTTCGGCGTCCTTGACGATGCTCATCAGTGCCAGGCACGCAGGCAGGTCGCCCCACCCATAGACGACTATATGCTCAACGAGGGATCTTCGTATGGACCTCTCGGTTTTGTTAACCTCCACGTCCATGCACCGGACGTCTTCTGTGACTTCTGGGCCAGGTTTTCCCGAAATGGTTTGCTGCCAGACAGTTTCAAACATCCGCTGGCTGACATCGATCATGGAGAGCAGATCGTCGTACATCCGGCGCAGAGGGTCCTTGCTTCGTAGGAGTGTCAGTAGTTCTCGGAACATAGTTCTTGCCTCCCAACATCCGGCCTGTGTGCTCAGTGTAGCAGCTTCCAGAGCAATATCAGCAGGCCGGGGACGAGATAAAAGACCGTGATCACGTAAAGCAACGCATATCTGGCAGACCTAGCGGCAATCGTGGCCAAGCCTCGCGCCAGCCGCATCGGTATCCTGCGGGCGGTCCGCACCGGGAAGAATATCCCAACTCCGGTAACGTTGAACAGCAGATGCACCAGGGCAATGGTTAGACCTTGGGGGCCTGTGGCAAGCGCAGCGAGCAGCGCGGTCACCGTCGTTCCGACGTTCGCACCCAAGGTGATTGCGAATGCCTGCTCTAATTGGAGTATGCCCACCGCAACCAAGGGCACCAGCATTGATGTCACGATCGAGCTGCTTTGCACGGTCGCAGTCAGCACGCAGCCGATCACCAATCCCAGGTAAGGGGCGTTACCTATGGTCTTGTCCAAAGCGGTCTGAACCTTGCCTGCCATTGCGCCCTTCATCAGACCCATGAGTGCAAATAGGCAGCCAAACAGTAACCCACTGGTCACGACCAGGATGACTATGCCGCCCGCAACGGGTGGTAAGGGTTCCACGGCGACCTTGGCGAGGTCTACCATGGGCCTGAACAGGGGCTTCAGCGGACTGCCCAGGGCCATACCGGGCGTCACGTCCGCTAGGTGCCGGCTGAGAAAACTCGCGGCCTTTTCCAGGTACCCGGTCGCCAATTCGATCGGCAGTAGGATGGCGACCGTCAGGAGGTTGAAGAAATCGTGCACCGTGGCGGCCGCGAACGCGCGGCGGAACTCGTCCTTGCGCGATACGCAGCCCAGGGACACCAAGGTGTTCGTGACAGTGGTGCCGATGTTCGCGCCCATGACCATCGGGACAGCGTTACCTACCGTCAGGGCGCCCGACGCCACCATGCCGACGATGATGGAGGTCGTGCACGATGAGCTCTGCACGATGCTGGTGGCTAGAAGTCCGACCATCAGGCCCATGAAGGGATTGGCGGTTGCAGAGATGAGTGCCTTCGAGAACCCGCTTCCCAAAGCCGCGAAGCCTACCTCCATGAGCGCCACGCTCAGAAGGAAGCCGTAGAGGGCTAGGAGAAGCCCGCCGAGGTGCCAGGCCCAGCGTCCACGGCATCTGGCCCGTCGCGGGGTCTTTGCAAGAGGGCCGGGGCCTGGAAGGTTCGAGGGCATGGCTAGCATCTCCGTGCCTGAGCAGGCAGGTGGACAAGCCGCCTGCCTTTCCGGCTTCGGATCTCCAGGACGTTGAGGAACCGCTGGAGGATGAGTTCCTCGACCTTGTCTCGATAACCGCCGGCGTCTTCACCGCCCCGGAGGGCTATCTGCCCGCCAGCCATGGTCGCATGGCCGCCTCCGGTCCCGATTCGCCGCACGATCTGGCGTGCTACATCACCAGCGTGGCGAGTTGTGTCCTGCGTTCTAAGGGACAGCAGGGCCTGGCCCCCATAGAAGCCGTAGCACAAGGACCAGTCCACATCCTCATATCGTAGCAAAAGGTCCGCTACCTCGCCGATCATGTCCGGATTGTCCACGTTGCCGATCTTGCTGACGACACAACGCCCGTAGAGGCGGGCATTGGCCATCGCATCCGTGAGCATCTGATAGTACGCCAGCGGGACGCGCCCACGCTGAATCTGGCCAAGCATCCTCCTGTTGGCGAGCGGATACAAGGCCGTCACGGCATGGATGTCCGCGTCGGTCGTTTCCTGGTCGAAGTCCTGTGTGTCAGAGCGAATGCCATACAGCAGTGCGGTGGCTAGGGGCTTGTCCGGCGTGATTCTTGCGGCTGTAAGGTACTCCCACAGGATTGTTGAGGTGGCCCCGTAGATGCTCCGGATATCGGTGAACCGAATGCTTCGACACAGGCGCCGAACAGGGTGGTGATCGATCACGATGTCGGGCAAAACATCCAGCGGCAGCGAATTGTTACCGGTTCCGGGCTGCGTGTCCACCATCGCGATCATCTCAAAACGGCCCGTGGCCACATCCCGAAACGAGCGGAGCGTAAGTTCCAGATAGTGAACCAGTTCCTGGTTCTCAGCCCTCCCGACAGTGCCCCCATGGGCGATTGTGCACCGTACTCCGCCCAGTTCGTTGGCGAGCCTTCGAAGTGCCACGGCAGAGGCGATGCTGTCCGGGTCGGGGTTGTCCTGCATCACGATCAGCATGGTTGACTGGTCCGTCAGGACCTCCCTGAGTCTTGCCAACTTATCCGCTGTCTGATCTCGTCTTTTCACGATGTCATTTTCCGGCGGGCTTTCCCGCGTATGAACGGCGTCTTGGCGCGCAGAGCATACACCACCGAGACCCCTACTCCCAGGACTGTTCCAGGCAGCACGAAGAAGAGCATCGTCATGCTGAACGCAGGGAGCGCCTCGTGGTGCGAAGCACCCAGAAACAAGTACGTCAAGTAGGCTAAGTAGTAGCCCAGGAACAGCACCCCTTCCCACCGGGAGATTCTTCCGCCCGTGAAGAAGATCGGCAGGCAGGCCAACGCCACGGCCACCATTATGGGCACGTCGAAATGGAGGGCTGTGCGTGACACATCCACCCCGCCCGGAGACGCAGCCGCAGAGGTCCCGAGCACCGCCATGATGTTGAAGATGTTACTGCCGACGATGTTGCCCACGGCGATGTCACGCTCCCCGCGGATGCCGGCAACGACAGACGTTGCCAATTCCGGCAGTGAAGTGCCTCCCGCCACAATGGTCAGGCCGATGATCAGTTCGCTGACTCCCAAGAGACGTGCGAGTTCAACCGCGCCCTGCACGAGCCATCGGGCCCCCAGCACGAGAAGGACCAGACCCAGCAACACCAGCACGAGCGGCACGAGCAGTCGGCCCCGCCTCGGTTTGGCGATCTCCTCTGGGCCAGGCTGAACACTTGGAATCTGTTGCTTCTTGCCAAGGCGGATCAACAGCGATGTGTACGCCATGATGCCGGCGAGCAGCAGCATACCATCCCACCGGCTGACCACGCCGTCGGCAGCAAGGATCCATGTTAAAACGGATACGCCGATCATCACGGGCACATCCAGGCGAACAAGTTGCGATGATACTGTCAGCGGCACGATAAGAGCGGAAATACCAAGAATAAACAGCACGTTGAATGTGTTGCTGCCAACCACGTTGCCTACGGCGATATCCGTCTGTCCGCCAAGACTCGCTTTCAGGCTGACCGCGAACTCCGGCGCACTGGTGCCGAAAGCAACGATGGTCAGGCCGATGATCAGCGACGGTAATCCGACGGCTCGCGCCAGGGCGGATGCCCCGCGCACCAGCAACTCGGCTCCCAGTACAAGAAATCCCAAGCCGGCGAATGCTAGAAGGTAAACCATCATACGATAGTATCGCAGAGTTTAAAGGGGATCGGGAACTTTTTGGGCGTCATGTTGTTTCCCCTCCTGTCTGCCAGGAGGTGTCTTTTCGAGGCCGACCACATGTGCCAAGCGTCGCCTCCAGCCCCACCCGCCGGGCTGTCTTGGCGTAACCAAATTATACCAGGCATAACGCTAAAGCCAACCCGAAAGACTCCTGAGCCTCTGGCCCCGTTAGTCGCGCAATCCCCGGATTTCGTCTGCCCAGCGGCGGAGTTGCTCATCCAGGACGGGGTCGTCGGGTTTTGGTTTTTTGAGCATAAGCGTCGAGGTCAGCCCGTCAGGGATGAATTCGGCTGTCTTTGCGAATGTCCGTTTTCCGCCGCTGCCGTCGGAAGTCGCCAGGGCAAAGACCTTCTTTCCGGCAAGGTCGTATTTGGTCAGGAACGCGCGAATTGCCGGTGGGGGGGCCTCGGCCCAGATGGGCATACCTATAATCACCACCTTTCTCGGCTGGACGGAGTGTTCGCTGGTAATCTCTGCGGGTTTGTCGAGCAGGCTGTCCTTTATGCCGACGAACCAGTTCATTCGTCCGCTTCGGCCTTTGGCCTCGCGGATTTCCTCGATGTCGGCGCCTAGCAAGGCGGCGAGTTTTTCGGCCACCATTCGAGTCTTGCCCGTCCGTGAATAATAAACGATAAGGATGTCGCTCATATTCGTCTCCTTCTTTCCACGAATTACACGAATTTACACGAAGTACACGAATTATTCTTTATTTTTTAAATCTATTCGTGCAATTCGTGTAATTCGTGGACTCTTTTTCTTCTTCCTTCGGAAGTTTCTTGACCGCCTTTGTCGGCGGCGGATAGAATGTCGGCGGGAATCAGGTGGTTCGGGGGATTAAGGGCTGTTATGAACTGGGCTGAACTGGGACAGGACATTCTGATTACGGTTTATACCTTTGCGCTGGTTATGGTGTGCATCTACGGCTTCCATCGTTACGCGCTGGTGTACCTTTATTACCGTCACCGCCGAAAGGCCCCGCGCGTGCCGGAACGGTTCGAGGACTTTCCGCGCGTTACCGTCCAGTTACCGATGTATAACGAACAGTACGTAGCCGCTCGGATCATCGAGCAGGCCTGCCTGATAGACTATCCGCGCGACAAGTTCCAGATACAGGTCCTCGACGACAGTACGGACGAGACTGTCGAAATCGCGGCAGCCGCGGTCAAAAAAGCCCAGGCGGAGGGCTTCGATATAGAGTTTATCCACCGCGATAACCGCGTCGGTTACAAGGCGGGGGCGATGGAGAACGGCCTGAAGACCGCAAAGGGCGAGTTCGTCGCCATTTTCGACGCGGACTTTGTACCCGGCGCAGAGATTATCAAGAAGGCCGTCCACTATTTCACCGATGATCGCGTCTGCGCGGTCCAGACTCGCTGGGAGCACATCAATCGCACCGACTCGCTGCTGACGCAGTCGCAGGCGATTTACCTCGACGGGCATTTCGCCATAGAGCACGTCGCCCGCAACCGAAGCGGGCGGTTCATGTGCTTCAACGGCACAGCCGGAATATGGCGGAAAAGCGCCATCGCCGACGCCGGAGGATGGCAGCACGATACGCTTACCGAGGACATGGACCTGTCATATCGGGCGCAACTTCGCGGATGGAAGTTCATCTTCCTTCCTGAACTCACGACGCCGGCGGAACTTCCGCCGGAGATGAACGCCTTCAAGGCCCAGCAGTTCCGCTGGACCAAGGGCGGCGCTCAGACGGCTATGAAGATGCTGCCCAAGGTCCTGCTCTCCAAAGCGCCGCTGAAGGCGAAGGTCGAGGCGTTCTTCCAGTTGACCTGTTTTTCCGTCCATTTTTATGTGCTGATACTGATAACGCTGATTTTCCCGGCGATGTGCGTCCGCGCCCTTCCTATGGAAGAAGGTACGACCGCGCGGGGGATATTCGACATGGCCGTCTTCGCCCTGGCGACGCTGTCGGCCAGCGTGTTCTACATCTCCAGCCAGTATGAACTTTTCCGCGACTGGCGGAGCGTGCTGAAATACCTTCCGTTCCTGATGGCCTTGGGCATCGGGATCTGCCTGTCCAACACCAAGGCGCTTATGGAGGCGATCTTCGGAAAGCGCAGCGAATTCGTCCGCACGCCCAAGTACGGCGCGGGTACGGATATGTACCACACGCACAAAAGGGCAGCCGAAGCCGCACGGAAAACCAAGCGGCATGTTCTGCCTTATGTGGAATTCGCCTTTGGCGTCTATATGACAGTCTGTGCCGCCATCAGCCTGATGAGCATTCGCTCGGTCATGGCTGCGCCGTTCATGATCATCTTCGCGGTGGGATTCTTCTACGTTTCAATACAGAGCTTCTACGGTCATCGCGCCCGCGTTGCCCGTCCGGTGCTGGCGCCGGAAGAAATCTGAAATCCGAATCTCGAAATCCGACGCTGAAAGCGCCCCGAAGGGCAACAAAGAGAGCGGGATTATAGGGATTACTGGATTATAGGGATTTTTTTCTTTTTTAATCCCATAATCTTAAAATCCCTAAAATCCTGCTCTCTTTATTGATCTTTCCGGCGGGGGCATCACGGTTCGACCGCGACTTTGAATCTTTCCACGTGATATTCCCACCCTGCCGGCGGGTGCGGCAGGTCGAATGTCTTTTCGGGGAAATCCTTTGGCGTTTTGATGTCGCTGAAGAGCACCGTCGTGCGGTTCTCCGAGCGGTCCTCCGCGACGATCTTTACCGGCAGGCCGGTGGCGCGGTCCACCCACATCTCCAGCCAGACGACGGAAAACTCCTTACTGTATTGTTGGCGGG
>CAYUYD010000085.1:0-9421 GCA_964449105.1 uncultured Planctomycetaceae bacterium
GCTCCCACACTTCCCGCAATTCGATCTTTATTCGGTCCTTCCGCGATGAAAGAACAAACCGGAAAAACTGGGGACGTTCGGCGACATCTTTTTTTAAATTGGCGAACCGTCGCTGGTAAAAACGTGTTAATTAGGATGAATTGAAGGTTTGGTATTTTGCCGCCGGGTGCGTAGCCGTAAAAACGCGCGACTTGCTTGGGTACATTCTATTTCGAAAGTAGTAAGTGATGTTTAACATAGCAGTTTGTCGCAGCCGAGAGAAAATAGAGGGGTATTCCATGTTTGGATGCCATAAGGACAGTGGAAAGGCAGCGCCTTCGTGGCTGTAAAGACGCGAGGACATCGCCTCCCTTATGCGGAGGCGTGAGTCCGGTATTTGCAACGTCCCGACATTTTGGACCACCGCCATCAGAATAGAATTGGATGCTCTTGGCCGCTCCACCGTGCTCCGCAAAGACTTTCAACGGCGAGAGTACATACCTGCCTGCCTGTCGGCAGACAGGTAGGCAAGCCAGCAGCAGGAGTTTACAGAAAAGGCTTGACACTACCGACGCGCGAAAGAATAATTACGGTGAATGGTGAATATGGAACTTAGACGTTATTAAGTTGAATCGTGGTGCACGGCAGGATAGCCTTTGCGCCGATATATTATATCCGGCAGAAGCCGAAGAAAGGAGTTTATGAGTGTCTGAACTAGCTGTTCTTGGAGGCAAGCCGATACGCACGAAGCTCTGGCCGACCTGGCCGGTGTGGGACGAACGAGAGGAAAAAGGCATTATGGAAGTTCTCCACACCGGCATCGATGAAGAAACCGGCAACCTTAACCCCGATGACGTGGAGAAGCGGATAACGCCGAGCACCAAAGCCATTATGCCCATTCACATGGCAGGTCTGCCGGTCGCCGAACGTCTCAGCGACGAGACGGGCGTGTGGATATTCCATCGGTGCCTGCTGGGTAACGAGTCCGATACGCGGGATATTGTCGATGCTTTGGCTAAAGTGCGGGAGCATGCTCATAGGTTATGACGCGCAAAGACAACCAGTGCGTACAGTACAGCGGTTTTTCCGGAGTTATTTGGAAACAAACATTCCCATCCTGAATTGCGAGTAACCCGTGAACCACGATTATACAGTGCGATCATCAAAGGCGTTCGTCAGTTTCGTGATTTTAGTGCTTGCTTGCACAAGTACGGCCGGCGGCGGGTGGGTCGAAGACCGCGACGGCAAGACGGTAATCCACCTGAAACTGGCGCCCGTGGTCTTTCCGAACCCCAACAGCACGGACACGTACACCCGAGCGGAGTTGGCGGCAGTCAGGGAGTTTCAACGTCGTTTTCCTCAGATATTCGCTGAGAGGCTTCGTGACAAGTACAAGGCAAACCCCAAGAAGTACGGCGAGCACAACTGGGACAACGTTGAGATCGAGCTTCATCTGTTCTCCGGCATCTACGTTGAGGGGGTGGAGACCGACCTGCTGGCGATCGCGGGCGGGATGGCGCCGGACGTGCTGTATATAAACTTCAACAAGTCCGCCAACTACATCCAGAACGGATTCCTGTACCCGCTGGATAAGCCGGAGGACGGATACCTCAGCAGCATGAGCCAGGAGGAGATTGACTTTCGGATCCACAGCAAGATTTGGCCTGTAATTCGGCGTAAAGGGCCTGGCGGAAAGAAGCATGTTTGGGCGATACCGTTCGGAGGGGCTTTGGGAAGGGTTCTGATATATCGTAAGGACCTGTTTGACGCCAAGGGCATTGCCTATCCTACTGCCCAATGGACGTGGAACGACCTTCTCGACACATGCAAAAAGATGGCTGATCCCAAGAAAGGCATCTACGGCATGATGGTGTTCACAGGATCGTACAGCTGGATAAACTTCCTGTGGTCGGCAGGCGGGGAGGCGATGACCTACGACGAGGAGAAAGACCAGTGGCGATGCGTCTTCGACTCGCACGAGGCGGCGGTGGCTCTGGAGTTCTTCAATCGGTTGCGCAATGAGAAGTGGATTGACAATGAGGGCAAGACCCGCCGCGGCTATACCTACAAAGATGTCTCCCCCGGCATCAAATGGGAACGCGGCGAGATCGGGATGGTGCTTAACTATATCGACGAGAAGATATTCTCGACGATAAATCCGGAAGTCACCGGCATGGTACCGGTGCCGCTCGGGCCGACGGGCAAGCGGGGCGCCGAACTCAACAGCCGAATGATGGGCTTGTTCGGAGGGATCGAAAGCCCGGTGGTGCGAGACGCCGCCTGGGAGTATATTCGATTCTATGATTGCAAAGATGCCGCGCGGATCAAGACCCGCATAATGGTCGAGGGCGGGCTCGGCAAGTTCATTAACCCCAAATACCTCAGAATGTTCGGCTATCCTGAGATCGAACGGCTGGCGCCGAAAGGCTGGTCTGAGACCTTTGAGATCGCCATCGCCACGGGTAAGCCTGAGCCGTACGGACCAAACAGCCAGTTTGCCTACAACATGATGGATATCCCGATCTTTGAGGCCGAGCAGATGGCACTGGCCGATCAACTGCCCGAAGACTACGAGGCCCGACTGAAGGTGCTCCGCGGTTTGCTCCGCAGCGCCAACGCCCGTGCGAACGAGAAGATGATTGGCATCATATCGCCAAGAGAGCGTCGGATACGCGACATCACGGCTACGGGCGTGCTTATCGTAATTGTAGCTGCATTTGCGTTTGTCTTTCACAAGGTCATTCGGACATTCTCGCCGCCGAAAACCGACGGTCTCGACCTGAAGCAGGCCAAGTGGGGTTTCCGCAAGTATGCCTGGGCGTATGTTCTTCTGCTGCCGGCAGTGCTGACGATCCTCGTCTGGAGTTACGCGCCTCTGGTGCAAGGTTCAGTGATGGCGTTCCAGAACTACCGGCTTATGGGCGACTCGACCTGGGTTTGGGTCAGGAACTTCGGCGACCTGCTGTGGGATAATGACTGGTGGGCGTCGGTGTGGAACACGATGCGCTACAGTTTTCTCGTTATCTCGTTGACCTTTCTGCCGCCGATTGTTCTGGCAATTCTTTTGCAGGAGGTCCCGCGCGGCAGGCTCGTTTTCCGCACGATCTTCTATCTCCCTGCCGTGATATCGGGTCTGGTTATGATAATTCTCTGGAAGCAGTTCTTCGGTCCATCTGATGATGGGTTTCTGAACAGCCTGGTTCTTCGGATTCCGGCGATAGGGTTTCTGATTTTCGGTGTGCTCCTTTTAGTAATCCCACTGATATTTGCCCAACGGCTGTGGCACCACAATCTTCGGTTATGGGCAGGGGTGTCCTTATTGGTCGGGGTATTGCTGCTGCTTGCGTGCTGGGACATAGCCTACCCGATTCTTGTTAGGGGCAGGGAGACATTTATGCAGTGCCTGCCGCATTTGTGGACGCGATTGTTTGAAGTTACACCTGAGGCATACAGGTGGTTGCAGGACCCGGAAACGGCGATGCTGGCGTGCGTTCTCCCGATGGTCTGGGCGGGCATGGGGCCTGGGTGCCTGATCTACCTGGCGGCGCTTAAGGGTATCCCCGACGAGTTATACGAGGCGGCTGATGTCGATGGCGCGACCTTCACCGATAAGGTACTTTTCGTGGTCTTCCCGATCCTTAAGCCGCTGATCCTGATTAATTTCATCGGCGTGTTTATAGGGTCGTGTTACGCGGCAGGCAACATTCTGGTAATGACCGGCGGGGTAACAAGCACAAACACAATGGTGGCCGGCCTGCATATCTGGTACGAGGCATTCGTTTTTATGAGGTTCGGCCCCGCCACAGCCATGGCGTGGGTCCTTGCCGTCATGCTGATCGGGTTTACCGTTTACCAGTTGCGGATTCTCTCCCGGCTGGAGTTCAGGACTACCGGAGATAAGGAGTAGGCCATGGCAATTATCTCAGAAATAGGTCGCCGGAGTCTCAAGGTCAGGTTGCTGTTCTTCACGATCTTCACACTCCTGATCACCGGTTCGATCACCATGCTGTATCCGTTTGCACTGATGATTGCCGGAAGCTCCAAAAGCGACGTTGACACGGCGGAATCGCGGTTAATCCCCAGATTCCTTGTCAATGAGGAGGTGTTGTGGACCAAGCATGTTGAGGGCGTCTTCAACGAGTCGCTGGAGATGATGCGGCAGACTTACTTCAATGATGCCCTTGCCTTCAAAGAGGTCAGTCTGCCTGCTCGGGCGAATGAAAGAATGGTTAAGGCGTGGCAGGACTTCCTGGACGAAACCGACCTGCCCCACTACATCTATACCATAGGCTACACCCAAACCCCCGCTTCACGTGGGGGCTGGCCACACAATTTGCGCGCCATAAAGGCAGAACTGTCCCGTCGATTCCACGGCGATATGGCTGAACTCAACCGGACGTTTGGCACTGAGTTTTCAGGCTGGAATTATTTCTTCATAACCCCTGAGAATTACCTGCTCAGGCGCGAAAAGACGGACAAGACACCCCGGGCTCTTGCACTGATAAAATTCAAGGCCGGCCGGCCGATTGGTGAACGCTATTACTTCAGCACTGAGGGCTTCTACAGGCATTACCTCATGACGCAATACAGAGGCAGCGATTCCAAAGAGCCCAGGATTGCCGAGTACAACCGAAAGCATGGTACCTCTTATGCCTCATACGACCAGGTCCACCTGGATTGCCGATTTCCCGCCGGGCCAGGCAGAACCGACGAGGAACGCAGCGACTGGGAACAATTCGTGCGAGGCATCTTGAACCTGCTGTGGGTTCGCGCAGACGCCGAGGGCGCACCTGCATACCGACGGTTCCTCAAGGCCAAATACGGCAACATAGAGGCGCTGAACCATAACTACTCGAGCAGCTACATCTCGTTTGACGATATCCCGATTATCCAGGAACCTCTGGTAGAGGGACTGGCCTCCTCCGACTGGGACGCGTTCGTTGAGGGATGGAAAGACCCGGATACCGGCAATCTGTACATCCTGCCAGTTGAGAATATCCGCATCCACAGCATCGATTTTCTCTTTCGCGATCACCTTCGAAGTAAATACGGTTCCATCGAGCAACTGAATACCGCACTTGGGACTTCCCATGCAGCCTGGCTCGACATCCTGCCGCCGCAACGTGACGCTCACTACCTGGCGTTCAAGGAAAGAATTGGCTGGCTGCGATGGGAGTTCGCCACTCGGAACTACATCACTGTCATAAACTACCTGGTATTCCACGGCCGAGGTATGCTGAATACGGTCATATATTGCACCCTTGCCGTGCTTGCAGCATTGTTGGTGAACCCTTTGGCCGCCTACGCACTCAGCCGCTACAAACCGCCCTCTGCCTATAAGATACTTTTGTTTCTGATGCTGACAATGGCCTTTCCGCCCATGGTGACGCAAATCCCGGTGTTCCTTATGATGCGACAGTTCCATCTGCTGAATACCTTCGGGGCGCTCATACTGCCGGGGCTGGCCAATGGATACTCGATCTTCCTTCTCAAGGGCTTCTTTGACTCTCTGCCTAAGGAACTCTATGAAAGCGCTTCGCTCGACGGCGCAGGAGAGTGGACCATTTTCTGGCAGTTCACCATGTCCCTTTCCAAGCCGATCCTTGCCGTGATCGCTCTAGGTGCTTTTACCGGCGCCTACGGCAACTTCATGTACGCCCTGTTAATATGCCAGGATCAGAAAATGTGGACGCTCATGGTCTGGCTGTACAACCTTCAAGCCGGTAGCGGGCAGGGCGTCATTTTCGCGTCTCTTATCATTGCCGCGATACCGACGTTCCTGATCTTCGCGTTCTGCCAGAATATCATCATGCGGGGTATTGTTGTGCCGGTGGAGAAGTAGCAATCCAAAACTGTTGACCTGCCCATGATTTGTGTGCACCAAGTCATGCGAGAGTCGGGTCCATATTTGCCGTCGTGTATTTCGAACGGTGAGGCAAGGCCGAAATCGAAGGAATACACGACGCCGCAGACGTCACGCCGTGGATGTTACAAGCGTCTCAAAGTTCTCGTGCAGCACAGCCTTTCGGACCTTGTCGGATATGTGTGCTTCCTGAACCTGCCAGAGGGTCGCTTCGATTATCTGCACAGGCCAGAGTGAGCCGAAGACAATCTTGTTGGGCGGCAGGTTCCCAAGCAAATGTTCGATGGCAAAGACCGGCCCACGTATCCGCGAAACATCAACGTACAAGTGCGGGAGATCGTCAAGTTGCTCCACCAAGACATTCGGTTGGTTCATCGCGCCGATAAGAATACGATGATCAGCATACCTCTTTACAAAAGAGACAATATCAGAGTTCTCGACCGCCGGCGTGTGCAGCATCCAATGCCATCGCTCATCGGCGATGCGTTGAAAGACCTGCACGACGAGATTGTGTTCCTTTACCAGACCCATCAGGTTTTCGAGACACGGGTCGGAAAGGTGATATCCGTGGTAATTCGGCAGGAGTCGCAGGCCGCGAGGTTGAACCTTTTCGATTGCCTCTTTCAATCGGCTGATTTGTCCGGGCATTGCCGGGTTGATCACCGGCCAGTGCTCGAATCGGTCCCTGCCTGTGAGCATCTGCTGCCACAGGTTAAATCCGTCGAGATTATTCTCCCAAAACAGGTTTTCAAACGAACTGACTACGATTCGACCTATGCCCAGTTTTTCGGCTTTTGCCTCCAGGTCGTCGAGCGAACGGATACGTGCCGACCCAGGCGGATGCGTCCGTAATAGGTATCGGGCTGCTCATCCCAGAAGCCTCTTGGCATTGGTGTACATGATCTTGCGTTTATCCTGATCGGTGATGTCTGCCGCCATTACCTTGGCTAGATTGTTCACGAAGTCGGCATCCGGCGCGTCGCTGCCGAAGAGGATTCGATCCGCCCCCAGCGCACCCACCGCCCACTCCAGCATTCCTGTCTCGCAGTAGGTGCCGCTGGGGTCGGTCAGGATATTGGGCAGGTCGGCGATGGCGTTACAACCGTAGATGAAATTGCCGCCCATATGCGCCATGATAATGGTGGCTTCAGGATATCGTCCGGCAAGATTTGCCACGTTTGCCGGATCGCTCTCGGACGGATACTGCCCCACAGTCTTGTGCATCGCGTGTATCAGGACGGGCCTGCCATAGTGGATCATCCGCTCAATGAGCGGGTACATATCGGGGGCGTCTGCCAGTGCTACCCACACCTTGAATCCGACCAGGCCCAATTCTTCCGCGCAGCGACGAATTTCCCGGAGGGCTTCCGATCCGTGCCGAGGATCGATCTGGCCAAATGGTCGGACCCGCCTGTCCTTTTCAGCAAAGGATGCAACCGCATCGTTGCTCGCCCGGACTTGCTCTGCCGTAGGCTGATGCGACTCGCACAAAGGCATTACCACCATAGCATTGATGCCGTAACGATCGGCCATGGCGATGAGCGTTTCTTCGACGCCCGGACGTACGTGCATTCCTGTGGCATCGCTCCAGATATGAGTATGCACGTCGATAATGTCTTCAGGAATTCTCATTCTCTATTGGAAAAGATTAACGGTCTTTTCACCCGCATCCGCCGGTCTTCTCCGAAACGACTTCTCTACAGGTGGCGTCAAGCCGATCCATCGCCTCTTTGATGTCCTCATCATGGTGGCTGAAGTTGACATAGGAGACGTTGTAGAAACTCAGACCATGCCTATACGCGGCGCGAAAGAAAACCTCTCGTAAGTGGTCGATATCAATTTTGCCCGTTCCTGCTTCAAAGACGAAAGCTGGGCAAGGAGCCACTCCTACAAGATGAATGGGCAAGGTGTATTTTTCGAACAGGCTGTTAGCCCCCGTAACCAACCTTCCGCCCTGTCGCCAAAGGTGTCCCACCACGTCCCGATCTTTATACGTCTGGAGCGTCGCCTTTGCGGCGGCCAGCGACAACGTCTCGCCGCCATACGTCGAAGATACTATTACATGCTTGAAGTCCTGCATTAATTCCCGCCTGCCGACATAAACAGATAGCGGCATCCCATTGGCTATGCCCTTGGCAAAGACCGCCATATCCGGGGTAACCCCGAAGTATTCCTGGGCTCCTCCGGTGGCTATCCGAAATCCCGTTACAATCTCGTCAAAGATCAAGACGGTTTCGTGCCGCCGCGTCAACTCGCGCACAGCCGGATAGAACGTCCGCCCATCATCCATTCCAGAGTAGTCCGCTGCGATGACCACGGCGGCGATCCGGTCGTCGTACCGATTGAAAGTCGCCTGCATCTGCGAGATGTCGTTCCACTGGCAGGCATGGTGAAGCGAACTGATTGATTCGGGCACACCTGCCGGTGCTGCCGGAGCGATGCGTCCGGGAAGCACCGCCCCAGCGGGACAGAGGCTGTTTATCCAGCCGTTGTAGCCGATCTGGATCACATGCTCGCGTCCCGTATAGTGGCGCGCCAGGCGGATGCACGCGGCGAGCGCCTCGCCGCCGGTCTTGAGGAACCTTGCCTGCTCTGCGCATGGGATCATTTCACAGAGCATTTCCGCCACTTGGCACTCGAGTGGGTGCGGCTGGCCAAAGATAATACCATTGGCCAGCTGCTCACGGATTGCTCCGTCAACGGCATCGAAGCAATATCCCAGTGTTACAGGACCCAATGCGTTGCGAAAATCGATGTACTCCCGCCCGTCGGCGTCCCAGACCCGGCAGCCTTTGCCGCGAACTATCACGCCCGGCTCGTCGGGTGCAAATTTCGGAGCCTTTGAAATCGTGCTGGACCCCCACGGCATTACATTCCGCAGCCGGGCAGTCCACAATGTGGACTGATTTGGAGTCATAATCCGTCCTTTCTTGCGAAGATTACAGGAACTCCTGAATAACTACTCTTGATAGGGATGATACTATACAAGTCAACAGAACTGCCGAACAAGGACGTTTTTCAGATAGCGTCAAGTATTTTGTGTAAGTTTGACTTTGTGCCATTGGACGAGTTAATCGAAGACGGCTCTTACAATGATCAGTCAATCCTGTGGCTCTTGGCGGAATACGGCTTGAGCGTATCTCTGGCGCCATCGGGCCAGGTGAAATCGACCCCCGTCTCGGCCGGGTTAGCGGCGAAGGCAACGGTTTTGCCCTCCCTACGCCATGCGGATTGAAAGACGCCGGTGATTTGGCCTGTGGTGTCCAGGGTCTCGGCGCAGAGCCGACCGGCGCGAAAAAACGAACGGATCGGTAGTCGTTCCGCCCGAGCCATGCGTATGAAATCGGCAACCGGTTCGTACGCACCGGTCAGGCACTGCGGCGACAGCCAACCCATAGCACTGCCGTATATCGCCTGTCGTCCCAGCAGGGCTCGCATCCCCGGCGACGGCTTCCCGTCAACCAGGTCGAGAACCTTGTCGAAATAACCGCCGAAAGTCGTGCCGAAGTCGCCGTAGATCGCCTGCCAGAGCGGTACCTGCCGACCCGGCGATGCGTCGTCGCAGTAAATGAGGAATCC
>CAYUYD010000086.1:0-9402 GCA_964449105.1 uncultured Planctomycetaceae bacterium
TCATATACTCTAAATTACGGGGTGGGAAGTGTCTCACTCACATTGGCACAGAGGGCGGTACGGAAGGTTCTCTCTCTGGAACCTCTCTTACCATGCTTCGGTGGTGGGCATGCACCCGCCAGAGCTGCGCGGTTAGGGCGCACACAGGAGCTTCGAGAGCTTATCAGCCGGACCCAGCTTCCTGACATTCTTGGAGAATCAGAAGAAGTCGCCTGGCTCAGTGAAGAGATTACACGTGATCGAATGTCGGAGTTACGCCGCTACCTGATGCAGGAACTTGAGGTCGTTGAAATCACTCCTGAAATGATAATACCTAAGTTCAACAAGCAATTCCTGGAAGCCCAGACTGATGATTGGATCGTTAGACTCTATGAGTTTCTAAATGGCCAACCGGCACGTCAGCGGCGGTTAGATGATATTCCTCTAGTCCGGCTGGAAGACGGTACACATGTCACCGCAAAAGTGAACGGTCAGTTACAGGCCTTCTTGCCAGGTTCAATTGCCACTGGTTTTCCCACAGTTCGGCGTTCGGTCTGTACCTCAGAGGAGGCGCGTAAGTTTCTGGAATCAATCGGTCTAAGCGAGCCAGATCCGGTTGACGATGTTATCCGGAACGTGCTGCCCAAGTATGCCACCACCGAAGTCGATGTTGACGATAACAATTATGCGGCCGACATCGACCGTATCCTCAAAGCTTTCGCCACTGACTCTAAGGTGCAGCGCGAAAAACTTATTGCGGCGCTACGCGAATCAAGTTTTGTAATGGCTGTCGATCCAGGTGACGGATCCAAATGGGTATCCAAACCGGGAAGTGTGTATCTCGCAACTCAACGCCTCAAAGAATTATTCGAAGGCGTGCTTGACGTTCTCCTTGTTGACGACTCGTACTCATGCCTCAGGGGTGAGGATGTTCGCGAACTATTGGAGGCTTGTGGAGCTACACGCTACCTGCAACCCATACCTATCGACCCTCAGTTCACATGGGAAGAACGGAGGGAAATGCGACGGAATGGCGGATGCGAAAATTGCACATATGATCTGGGAATTGATGATTTCACCCTTCGCGGCCTTCAAGAACTGTTGAAGATCTTACCAAATCTTGATGCGGCAAAGGCGAAGAACAAAGCCGGCCTTCTCTGGGAGACGCTACGTGATGTTGAGGATCGTCGTGGCGCGACGGTCTTCACCGCAACGTATCGCTGGAAATACCACTATAATCGAAGCTACGAGTTTGATGCCGCCTTTGTACATGTGCTTAACGAGACGGCTTGGATACCAGGCAATAACTCAACTCTTGACCGGCCTTGCTATGTCGTTTTTGACGAGACAGGGTGGAAGCAACACGCATTTCTGCTTTCCAAGATTCGATTCAAACCACCGATCATTGAGGTCCTGGCCCGAGAGGCAGGCTTCGAACCAGGAATGCTCGACCTGCTGAAGAAGCTTGGACTTACCAGCGAAACGGAATTGAAGGCACGCCTCGGCATAAAGGATGATGAGGCACATCCAGAAGGCGAACACCAGAAGAATGGAGACCTGACACCAGAAGAAGCCTTGCGCAAGCTTGGGATTCCTCCTGCAACCCCGCCTGCGGAAAGCGGTGAGACTGAAGCATCATCTGAAGGCCGTAGCGTTTCGGGGACGGGATCGGGTGGTGCTGCCGCCAGAGGTACCACTGGACCGAGCCTTGGAGGTAAGGTGTCCGGTGGCGATAGCCATGGAGGTACAACAGCCCAGAGCGGTAAAGGCAGGAGTGGAACATCGGAAGAGAAGGCTGCCCGTCCCTTTATTTCATATGTTGGTGTTCATCAGGACGAAAACGAACCCGATCCGGATGGACTCGTCCAGCAGGAACGAATGGCACTCGAAGAATGTGCCATAAGCCTGATCATTAAGCAAGAACCGCAGTTATTGCGGATGCCTGCTAACAACCCTGGCTTCGACCTGATTGAGTCGGATTCGGCCGGTAATCCCGTCCGATGGATCGAAATAAAGGCCATGACCGGTGATCTGGCGATTCGGCCCGTAGGACTGTCGCGTATGCAGTTCGAATGTGCCAGAGAGCATGGGTTATGTTACTGGCTATATATCGTTGAGCATGCCGGCACAGAGGACGAGGCCCGAATCGTGCGAATCCAAGACCCGGCAGGCAAGGCCCGCACCTTCACCTTTGACCACGGCTGGCGGAGTATAGCCAAGGCAGATGATATTCCCGATTTGTAGCGAGAGGTTGCTAGAAGATGAAACTTAAACACAATATATTGGCCATCATGGATCGTGACGCACTTAAAAAAGTAATCGACGATCTGGAACTCGAAGATGTCGACCGGCGCAGCGCCGAAGCGATGGGCGACAAGCTGTCCAGAACTCATCGCTCAACTCCCGACCTGCTGTTGGAGTACCTCACGGAGAAACAGGTTAAAGCTGTCTGCGAGAAAATGGGTGTGGCCTCAACGGGTCGGCGCAACGCCTTGATAGAACAATTAATTGCCAACCAGGCCAAAAAAGACGAAAAGTATCCTGTGAGAAAGCAGGCCCGGACCGCTGGGACAAGAGCGTTACTAGAAAAACATCAAAAGAAGGAGCTCATAACCATGTCGAATTCAGAACCAACCTCCAACACCCGTGAGCAGAGCGAAGCCCCGGTACGACTGCCTGATCCGCCTGCCGGGATGATGCGGGTTACAAAAACCGAACTGGTTTGGCCCGGCAAGTACAACGAGGACGGGACCCGCAAGGAGACGCCGCGGGTGAACCTCCCATTCCAGGTCATCGAGACCGTCAACGAGAGCCGGGCCACACGCGAAGTGCAGAAGACGAAAAGCGTAGGGCTGTTTGACGTCTACGAAGGGAGGGAGGGTGACACTTTCGAGGAGGGCTGGCGGAACAAGCTCATCTGGGGCGACAACTTGCTGGTGATGGGGTCGCTACTGGAGAAGTTCGCCGGGAAGGTTGACCTCATGTACATCGATCCTCCGTTCATGATGGGAACGGACTTCTCTTTTGAGGCCCTGATTGGTGAGACTGGAGAAGAAGTTACAAAGTCACAGTCATCCATCGAAGAAAAGATCTACCGTGATACATGGGGGAATGGAATCGACTCATTTGCGCCAATGATCGCGGAGCGACTTCACCTAATGCGTGATCTGTTATCGTGGTCTGGTAACCTGTTTATCCACCTTGATGCCACAGTCGTACACTACGTGAAGTGCATTTGTGACGAGATACTTGGCATCGGTGGCAAGAACAATATGCCGGGATTCCGGTCAGAGATAATCTGGTTCCACAACGTCATCGGTACCGGAACTCGAGTCTTTCCGAAGACGCACGAGACACTGCTATGGTACGCGAAGTCTGCGGAGTGGTACCTCGACGCCAAGTCGGTGCATGTGCGGGTTCCATACTCCGATCGCATTACCAAAACGCTGCAGAAGGACGAGAAAGGGTGGTACTACGTCCGCGGCAATCGCGATTCAAGTGGCAATGTGACTGGTAAGTGGTTTCGGACCTACGTAGACCCGGATGAGATTGAGAAGGGGAAGTTTGCTGCCGACGTTTGGGATGACATCAAGTCATACCGAGCACAAGGCGAGCAGTCTACGGGATATGCGACACAAAAACCTGAGAAACTCCTTGAACGCGTTGTCGGGGCGTTCTCGCGGCCTGGTGCCCTAGTGGCCGACATCTTCTGCGGCTCCGGCACCACCCTTGCCGTCGCCGAAAAGCTTGGACGCCGCTGGATCGGCTGTGACTTGGGCCGCTGGGGTATCCATGTCACCCGCAAACGTCTCCTCGGCATCGAAAACTGCAAGCCTTTCGAAATCCTGAACCTCGGCAAGTACGAGCGGCAGTACTGGCAGGGAGTGACCTTCGCAAAGAACGGAAAGACGGTGACCGAGCAGGCCCTCTACGAGTACCTCGCCTTCATCCTCAAGCTCTACGGCGGCCAGCCGGTGGCGGGAATGTCACACATCCACGGCAAGAAGGGCCGGGCCATGATTCACATCGGTGCGGTGGACGCGCCAGTGACGATTTCCGAGATCGATGCCGCCGTGGACGAGTGTGCCAGGCTCAAGCAGGGGGAACTGCACGTTCTGGGCTGGGAGTGGGAGATGGGTCTCTACGACCTGATGGTCGAGGCCGCGAAGAAAAAGGGCGTGAAGCTTCTCCTTTTGCAGATCCCCCGCGAGGTGATGGAGCAACAGGCCGCCGCCAAGGGCGAAGTCCGCTTCTTCGAACTGGCCTACCTGGAGGTGAAGATCGAGAAGCCCAAGAAGCTCACCGCGCAGGTGGCGCTCAAGGATTTCGTCATCCCCAATACCGAGCTGATCCCCGAGGAGGTGCGGGACAAGGTAAAGAAGTGGTTGGACTACATCGACTACTGGGCGGTGGACTGGGATTTCCGCAACGACACCTTCATGCAGGGATGGGTCGCCTACCGCACCCGCAAGGAACGCAAGCTCCCGCTCGCCTCCGACCCGTACACCTATGAAAAGCCGGGCAAGTACAGGATTCTCGTCAAGGTGATCGACATCTTCGGCAACGACACCTCGCAGGCCTTCGACGTGGAGGTGATATAGCCATGGCCAGAGCCGTCATCGCCTACGACAAGGAGCTGCCCGAGATCCCCGGCCGCCGGCCATGGGAGAAGCCGACCTCTTTTTTGGTCAAGGACGACAAAGTTCCGACCGGCTGGCGGGAGGAGACGTCGGGCCGCCGCCCGAGCCGACTCCTTCTGGTGACGAAGATCCGCTCGGCGGTGAACGCCTGGCGGGAGAAGGGGTACCCCGGCGCTTCGGATGTCGCGCGACGGCTCTTTGCGTACTGGTTCGACGAAGACCATGAAGTTGCCGGCTTTCCGGTGCCTTTCCGGTATTACTTCTGCCAACGCGAGGCAATCGAGACGCTGGTCTGGCTCGTCGAGATCTACGGCAAGCGTGACGCGAAGGATCTGATCCAGTCCCACGCAGAGGTTTTCAGGAAGGACCTCTTTTCGGACAACATCGTCTTCCAGACCACCATGGACGGCCGAAGGCAGATCCGCCGCTATGTGCCGGAACTGGACGGCGACGGCGTGCAGGACCTGCCGCCGGAGGAGCTGCGCCGCTTCGCCTTCAAGATGGCCACCGGTTCGGGCAAGACCTGGGTGATGGCAATGGCGGCGGTCTGGGCGTACTTTCATAAAAAACAGGTGCCCGGGTCCGAACTGTCGACCAACTTCCTGATTGTTGCGCCGAACGTCATTGTCTATCAGCGACTGGAAAAGGATTTTGCAAGCAACTACATCTTCCGGGAGCTTCCTCTGGTTCCGCCCGAATGGGGGAGGTTGAACTTCAAGGTGATTCTGCGCGGCGAAGCCGCTGATCCGAACGCCTCCGGCAACCTCTTTCTCACCAATATCCATCAACTCTATGAGACCCGCGACAAGGAGTGGACCCCGGCGAACGCGGTCGACACGCTCCTCGGCAGGAAGCCTGCCAAGGACCTGGCAGCCGGTCAGCGCTCAATGCTGGAGAGAATAAAGACCCTCAAGGACCTTGTGATCATGAACGATGAGGCGCACCACGTTCACGACGAGAAACTCGCCTGGAGCAAGTCGCTGATCGCGGTCCACAGGGCGTTGCCCAAGGGCCTCGGCCTCTGGCTTGACTTTTCCGCCACGCCCAAGGACCAAAACGGGATGTACTTCCCATGGACCGTCTGCGACTACCCGCTTGCCCAGGCTGTGGAGGACCGCATCGTCAAGGCGCCGCTCATAGTCACCAAGGAGGACGATCCCAAACAGCCCAAACAGGATCCGGAAAATATCACCAAGGAGAACGTCGCCGAAAAGTACGGATACTGGCTCCGCGCGGCCGTCCAGCGCTGGAAGGACCACTGGAGCGTCTACAAGAAGCTTGCAACCAAGCCGGTGCTCTTCATCATGGCGGAGAAGAACGTCTACGCAGACGCACTGGGCGAGTACCTCTGGAAGACCAAGGAATTCGGCCTCAGGGAGTCCGAGGTGCTCGTTATCCATACGGATTCCGAGGGTGAAGTCACCAAGAACGACCTCGACAAGGCCCGCGAGGCAGCCCGCGATATCGACACGAACAAGATCAAGGCCATCGTCAGCGTCATGATGCTGCGCGAGGGATGGGACGTGCGCAACGTGACCGTGGTGCTGGGGCTGCGCCCGTTCACCGCAAAGGCCGAGATCCTGCCAGAGCAGGTGATCGGCCGCGGCTTGCGTCTGATGCCGCTGGATATCGGTCCGGATCGCACGCAGACGTTGGAGGTGCTCGGCACCCGGAACCTGCTGCACGTCCTGCGAACCCAGCTCGAAGCGGAAGGCGTCGGCGTCACGACGGCCAGGACCGACCCGCCCAAGCCGATCATCATCGAGGCCGTGCAGGAGCGGATCACTTACGATATCGCGATCCCGATCACCAAGCCATGCCTCGTACACGACATCCGTAAGCTCTCCGATCTCGACGTCTCCGCGCTGGCGCCCATCTTCGAACAGGAGGATCTTGCGGAGATCTACCGCGTCAGGCTGAAGCTGGAATTTGCCACCACGGAGACCGAGGTCCACCAGGCGGACATCGCCGCGGGCGAACTCCCCACCTCCCAGAATCTGCTCGGTTCCATCACCAACAAGGTCATCGACCGCGCCAAGCTGCCCAACCGATTCGCGGAGTTGTATCCGTCGGTCCGAGAGTATGTCGCCACGCGCTGCTTCGGTCGAATCGTCGATTTGGAAAGCGATCCTATCCGCTCTCACCTGAGCCGGATCGAAATCCAGGAGGGCATCGCCAAGTATCTCGCCCGCAAGATTGCCGAGCTGACGATCGACCGGCGCGCCATCGAGTTCGAAAAGGCGGACTTCAGGCTATCGGAGACCAAGCCATTCAGTTGGCGGCGCAACCTCCCGCCGCTCGTAGCGGAAAAAACGATTTTCAACTACGTTGCCACCTACAACGATTTTGAACGCCACTTTGCCGAGTTCCTGGACAAGAAGGCCGACGACGTGCTGCGCTTCGCGGCCCTCGGTACCACGGAACAGGGAGAATCCGGTACGCAGTTCCGGGTGGACTATCTCAAGCCGAGCGGCGCGATCGGGTTCTACCATCCGGACTGGGTGGTCGTTCAGAAGACCACGGCTGGAGAAGTAAACTGGATCATCGAAACCAAGGGGCGGGTCTGGGAGGGAACGACGGCAAAAGATGAGGCCATTAAAGAGTGGTGCGAGCGAATTTCAAAGGAGATCGGATCGGTCTGGAATTTCCTGCGCGTCAATCAGCGTTCCTTTGAAAGTTACACCGGTTCGTCGCTATCGGCTTGTATAAGAGCACAGTCATTAGAAATCGATTCATAAATCTATGCAGAAATAACTTTTGAAAATAATAGATGAATAATGTTGACAGATACGGGGGGGGGCAGAGTGGCATAGATACAATCCAAAGGTGCTCGTCAATGAAGACCTGCCAAAACTGTTTTCAAGAATTTGAAGATGCGCCGTATCCCGGGATCGCGATCACTCCGGCCGGGGTCCTGGGAGAAATTTTTCTGGAGGGGGTGGGAGGTGACAACCCCAGAGCACAAGATGCACGCCAGCTCTGTCCGGCCTGCAAGGAGAAGATGGGGATCGTCAACCTCCTCGGTTTCGGTTCATAGTCGCGCCTGTCAATCCTCCGGGAAAACCGCCCCGGAAAACATATGAAGAGGCTGACCAATGGCCACGATGATCCCCGACGACATCCAGGTCTTCACCACGCCCGGCGAAGGCGCTTTCTACCGGTTTCTCCAGTCCGTCGCCAGGCCCGACGACCGCCACCTGTCATGGTACCTGCCGGACGTCCAAGGGCGGGAGCCCGATTTCATTCTCTATTCCGAGGACGTCGGTCTCATCATCTTCGAGGTCAAGGACTGGGCTATCGACCAGATCATCGAGGGCACACCCCAGCACTTCCTCCTGCTCATGGATGGCTGTGAGGAGAAGCGGCAGAATCCCCTCCAGCAGGCGCGGACCTATTTCAACCTGATCATGGAGAAGATTCGTCAGGACGCCCATCTCCTTTCCAAGGAGCCCCACGCCTACGGTCATGTCAAGATTCCCGTCAACTGCGGCGTCGTCTTTCCGAACATCAACAAGTTCGAATACGTCCAGAAGGGCCTCGACCGGATTATCCCCCCGGAGAAAATCTTCTTCTGGGACGATCTCCACCCCCAATCGCCCCTCTGCTCCGATCCCTCGGGCCACTGTTTTCAGGAGACCCTGCGGCGGATGTTCACCCCGCTTTTCGACTTCAGAATCACGGGGAAGGAGCTCGGCCATCTCAAGCAACTGCTCTTCCCCATCGTTCGGATCGAACTTCCCGATCGGGGCGCTGGTCGGGTGCGCGCCGAAGAGACCCGCCGGCTGAAGCTCCTGGATCACCATCAGGAAAGCCTCGCCCGGCAGTACGACGGGGGGCACCGGATCATCACCGGCCCCTCGGGAAGCGGTAAGACCCTGATTCTTGTCCATCGGGCGGCCATGCTCAAGCACTACAACCCTGCCATCCGGAACATCCTTTTCGTCTGCTACAATATCACGCTGGTGAACTATGTAAGGCGACTGTTGTCCGACAAACATGTGCCGCTGGGTGAGGGCGGTGTCGAGGTCCTGCACTTCTTTGAGCTCTGCGGCCGGATCACCGGGGAGGAGATCCCGTATGAGAAGGCCGATACGGAGTATTACGACCTCGTCATCCAGGACACCCTGGAAAAACTGCCCGGCTCTCCGCTGAAATATGACGCCGTTCTCGTCGACGAGGGGCAGGACTTCTCCGACGACATGCTCAGGATCGTCATGGCCCTGCTGAATCCCGTGACGAACCATCTGACCATCGCCCTGGACGAGAACCAGAACATCTACCAGCGTCGCCGGTCCTGGAAGGAACTGGGGATTCAGGCGCGCGGTCGCGTCCATCGCGTGACATGGGTTTATCGGAATACGCAAGAGATTGCCGATTTTGCGGTGGCGCTGGTCGGAAACGGGACCTCGTCGGCGCTTGAATCCGCCGATGCCACGGATCATCAGGGACGGCTGTTTCCGGAAACCTTTGAAGCGCCTCATGGCGCACCTCCCGAGATCAAAGCTTTCCCCAACTATGGGGAAATTACCGCCTGGGTGGCCGAAACAATCCGGCATCTTTCGGAGGAAGAAGGCTATCCCCTCTCGGAAATGGCCGTGATCTATGCCATGAAGACCCCGGAGAATGATCCCGGCATGAATTTGCCCCTCCTCATCGGGAAGGCGCTGGACAAAAGGGGCCTTCTGTACAACTGGATCTCCGAAGACTACCGGGCCAAGAGATCCTATGATGTCACCACGGAAAGTGTGACGATCTCCACCATCCACAGCGTGAAGGGATTCGA
>CAYUYD010000087.1:0-9374 GCA_964449105.1 uncultured Planctomycetaceae bacterium
AGGTCTTGGGCAAGGGGGTATCCTGGATAGATCGGGCCTTTGTGGTCAACGACTGGTACATCACAGCCTACGAGCCGATCCGGAACGTCCGGGGGGAGGTCATCGGCATGCTCTACGTGGGACTCCTCGAGGACAAATTTGCGGATATGCGGCGCCGGACTATGTGGATTTTCTTAGGCATCACCTTTGCCGGGATGGTCCTTGCCTTGACGGCTTCGTACTTCCTGGCGGATGGTATCCTGAAGCCGATCCGGGATCTGGTGTATGCGACCCATCAAGTGGCTCAGGGGAATCTGGAACATCGGGTAGAGGTCCGGTCGAAGAATGAGATCGGAGAATTGGCGGAGACCTTCAACTGGATGGCCACCTCCATTCAGGTCAGGGACGAGAAACTGAAGAAACAGACCGAGCAAGTGATGGCATCGAAACGACTGGCTACGTTGGGACGATTGGCGGCAGGGGTGGCGCACGAGATCAACAATCCATTGGGAGGCATTTTGGTGTATAGCCATCTGTTAGTGGAGGACACGGAGGATCAGGACCCTCGAAAAAGCAACATGGAGAAGATCGTGAGGGAGGCCACGCGATGCAAGCACATCGTGAAGGGGCTCTTAGAGTTCGCGCGCCAGGCGCACCCGAAGGTCGAGCAAGCCGACGTAACTCAGATATTAAACAGCGCACTCCATCTCCTCGAAGGCCAGGGCGTATTCCGGAACGTCCGCCTGATTCGGGAACTTTCCCCTTCCCTGCCTCCGATTCTGGCAGACCGGTCGCAGATCGAGCAGGTCTTTAGCAACATCCTTCAAAATGCGGCCGAGGCTATGAAAGAAGATGGAATCCTAACCGTGACGAGCGCGTCCTCTCAGGACGGCCATTTCGTGCAGGTGGACATCGCCGATACCGGCCCCGGTATCCCTGAAGAACATTTAGAAAAGATCTTCGAGCCGTTCTTCACCACCAAAGAAGTAGGACACGGCACAGGACTCGGCCTGGCGATCAGCTATGGCATCATCGAACGGCACGAGGGACGACTGAGCGTGCAAAGTGAAGTAGGGAAAGGGACTACGTTTAGTATCCAATTGCCAGTTTGATTTTGGTGATTGGTGATTGCGGACTGCGGGTTTTTCAATCCGAAATCCGCAATGTGTGTAGGGAAAGGACATGGTAAAATGGCTGCCCCCTTTACCATTCTGGTCATTGACGATGAGCAGGTTATGCGGGATGCCTGCGATCAGATTCTCGCCAGGGAGGGCTGTCGGGTGACATCGGCAGCGAGCGGAGCGGAGGGACTGGAGAAGATTCAGAAGGAACGCTTCGACGTGATCATCCTCGACCTGAAGATGCCCGGACTGAGCGGCATGGAAGTGTTGGCGCGGATAGAAGAAGAGATCCCGGAGATTCCCGTGATTGTCATTACCGGATATGCCACCATCGAGTCCGCTGTGGAGGCGATGAAGCTCGGAGCGTACGACTTTATCCCCAAGCCCTTTACTCCGAACGTACTGCGAACCATTGTAGTGCGCGCGTTGGAGAAAAGAAGACTCACCCTTGAGAACGCCTACCTGCGCGAGGAACTCAGAACGTGCGCCGATGCACAACCCCTCATCGGTCGGAGCAAGGCCATGCAGCGGGTCTTCAGACTGATCGAGAAGGCGGGAAAAACGGACAGCACCCTGCTGATTTCCGGAGAGAGCGGCACAGGGAAGGAACTCGTGGCCAGAGCCGTCCATCGCCTCAGTATAAGGAAAGACGGCCCTTTCATCACGGTGGACTGCAACAGCGTGGTGAACAATCTATTTGAAAGCGAACTGTTCGGACATGAAGCCGGCGCCTTCACCGGCGCTACGGGACGGCGATTAGGACGGTTTGAACTGGCCGACGAAGGGACCATCTTCCTCGACGAGATAGGCGAAATCGCACCAGCCGTTCAGGTCAAACTCCTTCGCGTCCTTCAGGAGAAGGAGTTCGTCCGCGTCGGAGGCGTCAGGACCATAGGCTGCGACGTCCGCGTCATCGCCGCCAGCAACCGCGACCTCGATGCCGACCGGCGCGAAAGGCGGTTCCGCGACGACCTGTATTACCGCCTGAACGTCTTCCCCATCACCATCCCGCCTCTGCGCCGGCGACGCGAAGACATACCGATCCTGGCCGAGCATTTCCTAAACATCCTCTCTGCCGAGATGAAGACCGCCCGCCCCACCGTTACCGACCGCGCCATGCAGACCCTGGTGCGCTATGATTGGCCCGGTAATATCCGCGAACTCCAGAATATACTGGAGCGGGCATGCCTGCTGGCGGACAAATGCATCATTGACCTGTCGCATCTTCCACCTGAGATTACCGCCATGCACGAGCAGACCCCGGCGGAGACGCCCCGGGCGATTTCCCAAGCCGGACAAGACCCGCCGAAATCAGGCAGCGCTCTGGAAAACATGGAAAAGACGCTGATCCTCCAAGCCATTCGTGAACACAACGGAAACCAGACCCGCACCGCAAAGGCCCTCGGCATCAGCAGAGATAACCTCCGATACCGCATCAAAAAATACGGAATAAGCATAAAAAGAGAGGGACTTGGGACCAGGGATTAGGGACTTGGAAAAGCGGGTAGGTCGGGCATACTTGCCCGACAATTTGCCTGAACGCTGACTGCTGATTGCTGATTGCTGACTGCTGATTGCTGACCGCAGGCAGGAAAAAACCTCCACAAACCCAGCGCCACCAATGCCGAATCTGTTGCAACACGAGATAAAAGAGGTTAATAAGAATGGTCAGAAAAAACGCGAAAAAACACCCGACCCCTTTTTCTTCCTTTTTCTTCAATCAGCACGCAATTCTAAAATAACCTCTTCTCTCATTCGGCCCTGCATCCTGTCTCCAGCGCCTTCGGATTCGGGAGGGGGCAAATACCGCCGCCTTGTTTCAATTGGACGTGTGCTGCGCGAAACGAGGGAAAGGCCATTGCTATCGGCAAGTCGAATAAAGGCCTCCGAGTTTTTGATAAACACGCCGCGAATGGCGGAGTTGCCCACAACGAAGACGGCGTGCCCCTTGCGCTTAAGAACCCGCGTGCATTCCTTCATCACTTGATCCATATCCCAGACATAACGCCGGACCATACCCAGGCACCGATTGTCAAGCAAATCGAGATCGGCCATGGTTTTCATCGCTTCTTGTATTGCTTCATTTGAAGTAGGCTCTTTTGAAACTTCAGTGCCAATGTTGCCAGACCGAAGCGCGCGAATCTCGGATATGTTGTGTCCCATCCACACGAGGGAAAGTTTGTGCCCACGAAGGTAGTCGATGGCGTTCAGGTAGGGAGGAGAGGTAATCACCATGTCCACACTCGCAGATTTTACCGGCAACGCTCTGGCGTCGCCATCCCGAATGTCGGCTGGCGGAGCGTCATTCGCGCTGCCTGAAAAAGGACAATTGCAGGCCACTTTTGAGACGGCCTTGAGAAAAGCATCAAATGGCTTCACCGGAGCGACGTCATAGACTTTGTGGGGACGGCTATGTGAAACATCCATCGCAAGGGAAGTGCCGGAAGTTTTGGTGATAATCATGCGCGAGAACGCGCACCAAAGAAGAATTCTCTCGGTTTGCGATCGCACCCTTGATATACAGGTTGACAGCGCGCTCAATTGGCAGCGGTTCTCCAGATCGAACCAGAAATCGATGAATTGACGTGTCTCGCCGTCTGCGCTCTTGGGATACGATTCCTTGTCTGTCAAACGGCCCCGAAGTTCCCTTGCTCGCTCAAAGACAATCTCCGCTCGGCGCTTGATGTTTTCGGGTTCAGCATCAGCACACCATGCCCGCGCAATGAGAAGAGCAAGCGGGTCTGTGTCGCAGCCGATGGCGCGGTGTCCTCTCGACCTTGCGCAGACCAATGTCGTTCCCGATCCAGACATAGGGTCGAGTATGCTCAAAGGATCGCCTGTCTTCGGAAGAGCGTCCCACACAATCGAAGGCGCCATCCGAGCCGGAAATGGATGAACAGGACGAATATGGGCTTTTTGTGTCGCAGAAATCATATACGAATCGTTCTTCTTTCCTCTTCGGGGTATTCACCAATTGCGGCCCTGATGTCTTCCAATATGAGGTCTGGTCGCCGGTCAATCTCTACGGTGTTCTCCCGAGCGAATACAACTCCGCTCGCCATCACCTGCATGGAGCGACAACAATCGATCAAGTCCTTCTTCGATATATTTATTGGAGGATTGCGGTACTCCAAGGCTGTCATGACTGCGGAATATTCAATCGCTGTATCGGGACGTCTTTCTGCGCGTTCCCAAATTGTTTCGAGTATCTCCCTGTGGGGCCAGTTTTCGGGGGTTTCAGATGCGAGTCCGTCCACCCACTCCTCGCTCTTATCAGGCGTTACGCAGTTCCTGAAAAGGTCACGAAGGCGGCTGAGCCCCCCAACACGCTTTGCCGAAGCAATCCGAAGCAGGCGCGCCAGGTCGTCAATGTGCATCAGTGTAATAGTCTTTCCCGTGCTTTCCTTATGAGTGCTGATCTCGCGGACTGAAGCAGAATCGTCACCACTGGAGGTGGCAAATCCATTGCCAATCACCAAATGATGATCGCAACTGTAATCTTCCATGTGCCGAGCAATTCCTGATACATTCAAGCGGTGGGCAGACACAAGTTGACCACTTTTTGCCTCAAGCCCGACCTTGTATCGTTGGACGGTGCCGTCTTCGGTCGCTGCCAGGTGGGCTTCAGCGGTTCCATCGGGTTTCCCGCTTCCGCCAATTCGAATCACATTGGCGAAGCCCATCGCTTCAAAAGCGGCACGCATTTCCTCTTCCAGCTTGTTTTCATCGTCCCGGGCTTCGGTAAGGGCAAGGGCGATCATTCCAGCCGTCCGGCGTGCGGACGATCTAACGAACTGCCTCAGCAATTCGTCGCGCCTGCCGATTGCCTCTCGAATCACGCTCTCTTCCAACTCCATGTGATACAGATGCGCCTCCATGAGAATCTCAGACATCGCAAGCATTTCGAGAGGAAGACTCTTTCGGGCATCAGTGAAATACTCTTGAAAGGCGGCAACAAAGGGGTGGGAAGAATTGATAAGCAGCGCGCCTTGCTGAACGTCGAAAAGCGCCAAACCGTCCTTTGAATCAAGAGCGCTCAATTCCGTGGAGCGAAGCAAGCCGTCCGCTCCTTCTAATTGTTGCTTCAATGTCTCCAGGAATTCAGCCTGCGCCTCATCAGAAAGCCCAGAAGGAAAACGGAGATAGAAAGGCGTGGCCCTGTTCTGCGCGACCATATGAGCGAGCGACAGCAACGGCTTTCGCGTCATACTCCCGGGTGCAGAGGAGATACTGGCAGAAATCCGAGCGGCTGGTGTTTGAGCCCGGTCGTGTTCCACAAGTTTATTACGGGCAAGATTGAAACCGGCGCGAAGGAAATTCTGTACGCCCTCATAGAGATCGCCTTGCTGAAACGATTCTCGGGAAGACCTGAGCGCTTCATCCAGACTGTCGATATGAACAACCATTCTAAACCTGGAAAACGTGCCATGCCGCAACAAATTGCGCTCTATACCGAAGCCAGGATCGTCAACATTGACTCGCCGTCCATGCACATAGACGAAGAACCCGCTGCTCTGTTCGAATTTCGGTTTGCCTCCATCCAGTTCATCCTTGAATATCTCAATATATCCCGTGATACGTCCAAGCAATCCATCGTCATCGTACAAACCATATCGATGAATAGAATCTTCTGGCTCGTCTGGGTCCTCCCGCACAATCAAACCTTTCGGACAAGGAGATGACATCCGGAAGGCGTCCTTGCCTATCACCATTTTCGCCAAAGGCGGATCGATCTCTGGGGGCGTTATGGGATCGCCATCAAGAAAGAGACGAAAGTCGCTGCGTTGGGGCATGGCTGTTCTCAAGACCCACTTGAGGCGACCTGGACTGATTTTCTTTCCCATGTTTTTCAGCCCAGACATGATGGCGACAGTCCACGAATCAGACGCATCGTCTCCGAACAACTTAAGTGCTTTGTAGCCCTCCTTTTCTCTATCGATCCATCGTTCCACTGCATTCTGCGCCTCTTTTTCCGTGAGCGTTCGAAGCGGAATTTGGATAGTTTGTTCGTTGAAAACTCCCCCTGAATTATACTCTGCACCGCCCGCCAGATTTGAATAGTCCATCGTTGCGGCATAGTAAGTGTCATCAGACTTACAGATGTGAGTGAGTTTTGAAGCCAATACATATGTGGACAACTTGCCAATTCCGAATTTACCAATAGGCTTTCGCTTGGTAGAATCAGGTACTCTGCGTCTTATGCTTTCACCAATGATCCAATGTTTCTTGAGGCCATCAGCGTTCATTCCTTCCCCATCATCTATAACCACAATGGTTGCATCTGAATCACGGAGGTCTGGGGAAAGGATGACGTGGACGTTTTCCGCGCCAGCATCGAATGAATTGGAGACGAGTTCTTCCACAGCCTTATTGGGGCTGGAATACAGGCCTTCGGAAAACAGTTTTATGATCCGGAGACTAATCTTGACGTCGATCTGGTCATTTGCGTCCCCAGTCATCTCGAACAAATCTCTATTTAATGAATTCATTGTTGTTCGGATCCTTTGCTAATTCTAAATAATGGTTCTTCGCTGTCTTTCCTGAATAAGCAGTATTTCCAACTGTTACCTGTATTACGAAACAGTGCATAATTTACACTATTGACTGCCTACATGGAATGAAATAGTCGGAAACAACCGGGACGGTTTCCTATTTTGAGCGTTTTGCGTTGACGTTTGCGCGCGCAAACGTGTACGGAAAAAACCACTTTCGGAATAATTCTGAAAAAAATTATGTCCCGGCCAGGCCGGTACTTACAGATTTTACACCCGTTTTGCGTTGAAGTTTGCGCGCGCAAACGTCAACGCAAAAGTAAAGGGTAGAGGGACGCATATAGTGCGCCCGGGTGCTTTTTGACAATAGAAGACAGAAAAGACAGGGACTTGGGACTTGGGACTTGGGTCTAAGGACTTGGGACTTGGAAAAAATTCGTGTAATCCGTGAAAATTCGTGAAATTCGTGGAAAAAATGACCCCGAAAATACGTAACTGCTTGTCAGGCAAGGACTTGATGATTTTTAAAACTTTCCTAAACTTTCCTAAACTTTCCCAATCTTTCCCAATCTTTCCGAATCTTTCCGAATCTTTCCCAATCGTTCCGAATCGTTCCGAATCGTTCCGAATCTTTCCGAATTGTTCCCCCCTGGGGGCAGGTGGGACTTGGTAAGGAAAATCCGAAATCCCTGCGCCCTGCGCCCTACGCCCTTTTTTCATCATTGCATCGCGGGATTCTTTTGATATACTCAAAGTCATGCTGATCGTTTCGGCAAATACGTTAAACGCCAATGTGCTGATGCTGAACAGGCATTACGCAGCCGTTCGCGTCATTTCCGCCCGGCGGGCGTTCAGCCTGCTGTACCGCAACCTCGCCGAGGTCGTCAGCGTCGAGAACAACCAGTACCTTTCGTATGATTTCAACTCATGGCGCGAGGTGAGCGAGTTTCGCTCCAAATACCAGCGTGACGGGCATGATTGGGTCCGCTGCGTGCGGTTCGAAATTGCCGTACCGTGGATTGTCAGGCTGATGTTCTACGACCGCCTGCCCCGTCAGAGTGTCAAATTCAATCGCAGGAACATCTACGCCCGCGACCGCAACCGCTGCCAGTATTGCGGGAAGCGGTTCCCCCTTCCGGAACTGAGCCTGGACCACGTTACTCCCCGGAGTCTCGGCGGCAGGGCCACGTGGGATAACGTCGTTTGCTGCTGCGTGGCGTGCAACGTCCGCAAGGGCGGAAATACGCCGGAACGGGCCGGTATGAAACTCATCACCGTACCCGTCAAACCGAATCACTCGCCCATAATCCGGGTGCAACTGACCGGAGAGAAATACGCCTCGTGGAAGCAGTTCCTCGACGCCGCATACTGGAACGTGGAGTTGAAAGAATGATTGCCAATTGCCAATTGCCAATTGCCAATTGCCAATTGAAAAGAAACATCCGAGCGCTCTTTTGGGGTGCTCTTTTTTTCAATTGCCAATTGGCAATTGAAAATTGGCAATTATTTCAATTTCATTCCATTGGCTTTGGGTGTGAATTCGTCTTCGGTCAGCCCGACGTTGAACTTCACGTTGGTGTAGGAATAGCGGCACATCTTCTGGTCGTCCCAGTCGGAGGCCTCCATGCCTATGGGGACAAGATGCTCTACGTCGAGGTACCAGATGGTGGTCTTGGCGGGATAGTCTTTCCTCGGCGGGAGGACCCGCTTGAGCACCATGACCTTCTTATCCTTGGCGCGGTATCCCTCAAATGCGAACTGCCCTTCGCCACGGCTTAAGGCCAATTCGTTCACTTCGAGCATGTTTTCCATCAAGCGACTGAAACCAAAGAGCGTAACCGGCTTGAGAGTGTTGGCCATGGCCTCCGGTCCGTCGGGCTTTCTGCCGACCGTGCCGACCAGGGCACCCAGCAGCCCCTTTGGCTGGACCAGCATCTGCCCGTTATTTTTGCCCTCTACATAGAGCACGCGGTCGCCGACGGGGGCGTTTTTCGTCCATCGCATCGCCACGGAGAACGGCTGGTCAAGGAACTTAACCTCGATTTCCTGCTCATCGCAGAACTGGCCGTTAATCCGCTCACGCTTAGTGAACGTGCAGGTGTAATCCTGGTAACTGCTGCGGTAATTCTCCATCGCCCGGCGAAGAAGCGCGATATGGTCGGTCTTTGCAAGGCGTTCAAGTTCCGCAAGCCGATTCGGCGAAGTATTCACCGCCGAAGACCCGGCAATGGCCATTACCTGCATATCGCTGCTGAATACGTCGGAACGGGTGCACTGAATGCAGAACATCGCCGCCAGCAGAATCCCGACAACCAGCCGGATGCGCGTATTTGTAGGATGAATAACTCGCTTCAACAGCATTATTTTGAGCCTCTCCATGCCTGCAAAGCCGACCGGGCCAATGCCCCTTGGTTACTTCAGTCGGCATTAGAATACAATCGGCACAAATCAGCCGGCGGCTTTAATTATCCGCACATAGGCAAAACCGCACAATTTAGGGGGATTATAGTGATCCCCGCAAAGAACGCAAAGATATTCCAAAAAAATCACCAAGTCATATCCCGGTCCGTTACTGCGTCAGGGACATCAGCCTCTGGATGCGGTCCTTAATCGGCGGGTGGGTGCTGAAGATGGATTTCGCTCTATCCTCGAACTTTTTAATCGGGTGGACGATATACAGGCTGGCGGTGGCGCGGTTGGCGACTTCGAGGACTTCCGGGTCGGCGGATATCCTCGCCAGCGCATTGGCCAGACCTTCGGGGTTGCGTGTCAGTTCGACGGC
>CAYUYD010000088.1:0-9331 GCA_964449105.1 uncultured Planctomycetaceae bacterium
CGGGAAAATTCCGCGTGGCGACTGAATATATTTTCCCGCCACAGCCCGGCTGACGGTTGCGACGTGCACGCCGACCTTGGCGGCCACTTTCGTCATAGGAAGCGGCTTGAGCGCTTCGGGTCCTTGTTCCAGGAATTCCTTTTGTGCGGCGAAGACTTCCTCGACAACCCGCCGAACAGTCTGCCGCCGCTGCATAATCGCACTGATGAGCCACTGGGCTGAACGAAGATTGTCGCGTATGAATTTTTTAGCGCCGGCGTCGGCCTGGCGAGACCTGACCATCCGGCGGTAGGTTTCCGATATTTTCAGGGCCGGTGCATAGTCGTCGCGCATCGTAACGATCACGCCGCCGTCGTCGTCCAGATCGACCACGGCGTCGGGGATTATGTAGGGAACCGCCCGCTGGCCGATTATCCGTCCCGGGCGGGGGTCGAGCCGCCCCAGGTTCACAATCGCTTTTTTAATCTCCTGTACGGAATGGCCCGTGCGTTTGGCAATCTGATGAATGTGGTTCAGTTCGATTTCACGCAGAAATTCACCGACCAGGAGGCGTGGCAGCGCTACGTCGTGTCCCGCTTCGGCTTCGGCGTCCAACTGGATAAGGAGGCACTCGCGCAGATCGTGGGCAGCGACTCCCGGAGGGTCCAGTTTCTGAACCATCGCAAGAGCGGTCTGAAGCGACTGGACATCCGTGTTCGCCGCATCGCCCTGTTTAACCAGTTCCTCCAGCGGTGCGCGTAGGTAGCCGTCATCATCCACATTTGATATGATTATGCGCCCGGCGTCCTTGACCTGCTCGGTCGCCTCCACGAAGGCCCACTGGCGGAGAAGGTATTCTGCAAGGCTTTGCTCCGGCGCCGGCGTGTTTGCCATTGCCATTAGCTTAGTATCGCCTTCTCCATCTCCGGAGGCTCGGCGATAAGGGCGGTCCGACCAGCCAAAGTCCTCTGCGTATGTCTCGCCGAAGTCCGCAAGTCTCTCAAAGTCCGCCTTATTGTCGCCGTCGGCATTGACCACCAGTGTCTCTTCGCCGCGGTCGGTGTCTTTGTCCTGTTGCCGGTCGGCGGCAGCGGCGTCATCGGGCGATTCCTGCACTTCCAGGCAGGGATTGGAAGACAACTCCTCGTCAATCCGTTCCTGAAGGGCCACCATCGGCAATTGAAGAATCTCCATCGCCTGGATAAGCCGAGGCGACAGTTTCATCTGCTGCTCAAGACGAAAATGTTGCGAAAGATCCAATCTCATAACGTCGCCATTCTACCATCCTTCCGGCCAATCTTCCACAAAGACACGCTTCACCAGTAATCGGCTTCTATACGACGAGGGTTTACCCGCGATACAATAATGATTCCAAAATATATTGAAATATCAGGCCGGGAATCGTAATCAGTACCAAGGTGTAGTAACCTATTACGAGAAAGGAGATGCGGTCATGGAACTGTACGAAGCCATCAAAAAGCGTTACAGCGTGCGGTCTTACGAGAACAGGCCCGTTGAGCAGGAAAAACTGGACCGGATTTTTGAGGCTGTGCGCCGAGCGCCTTCAGCATCGAACCGCCAGCCTTGGAAGTTCGTCCTCGTCCGTGACGCCGAGACGCGGAAGAAATTAGTCTCTGTCTGCAAGGATCAGGCCTTTGTCGGTGAGGCGACCGTGGTAATCGCCGGCGTTGGACTTGCGCCCGAGCGCCGGATGGCCTGCGGAGTCCCCAGCGACCCGGTGGACCTCGGCATTGCGATGGAGCACATCGCCCTTGCCGCAGTGGCAGAGGGGCTTGGAACCTGCTGGATAGGATCGTTCGACCAGAACCGGATACACGAACTTCTGGGCATCCCCGCCGAGGCGACGGTCGTCGAGGTGATGACGTTGGGTTACCCTGCCGGTAAACCGGAATACCGCGACCGCAAAGGGCTGGACGAAATCGTCTGTTACGAAAAATTCAAATAGGGGGGCGACTTGATAGCCGCGTTAGCGGCGTCTTTCTTAGCCACGGGCGGAAGCCCGTGGTCGATGGGACGTTTCAGCATATACAAGCCCCAGCGGGGCGCCTTGGAGCGACACAATGGGACACACCTACGCAAATCTGATGGCCCACGGTATTTTTTCAACGAAAAACCGCCACAATTTGATAACACCCAAACTCATGCCCGAATTGGTAAAGGTTGTCGGTGGAATAATACGGGAAAGAGACGGAAAACTGCTGGCGATGAACGGTACGGAAAATCACGTGCACCTGTTGAGCATATTCCATCCCAAACACGCCTTCTCCGACATATTTCGTGACATTAAGGCCATATCGTCAGATTGGGTGCATGAGAGATTTTCCGAAATGCAGGATTTCGCATGGCAGACGGGATATGGTGTATTTTCCGTCAGCAGATCCAATGCAGCGCAAGTGGAAACATATATTGCCCGCCAAGCCGAGCATCACAAGCGGCAGACGTTTGAGGAAGAATTAATTGCGCTGCTCGAAAGACACGGGATTGAATATGACAGGAAGTATGTATTTGATTAGGATAGACAAGACGCCCCTGACGGGGCTTGATTTTATCGGGCGATCCTGACCACGGGCTTCCGCCCGTGGCTAAGAAAGACGCCGCTCCGCGGCTGACAGCAAACGCCGCTGACGTGACAGAAGAAAATGCCCTGAAAACGATTATGCTGCAAGACATGAGTTAATTTATATGACCGTTGAAACGAAAGACAACACGCTGCCTGTAATCGGTTTGGAGGTTCACGTCGAACTGGCGACCGAGACCAAGATGTTCTGCCGGTGCGCCAACCGCTTCGGCGACCCGCCCAACACGCACACCTGCCCGGTCTGTATCGGTATGCCGGGCGCATTGCCGGTGATGAACAGACAGGCTGTCGAGTATTCGATGAAGGCCGGCCTGGCGCTGAACTGCACCGTGCCCGGCTTCACCAAGTGGGACCGGAAAAGTTACTACTACCCGGACCTGCCGAAAAATTACCAGATAAGCCAATACGACCTTCCTTTGGCAACCGGCGGCTATCTTGATATTCCGCTTGCGGGCGAGCGGACCCGGCGAATCGGAATCACCCGCGCCCACCTGGAAGAAGACGCCGGAAAAAACGTTCACGATTTCCCTGCCCACACGGGCGTCGATCTGAACCGCGCCGGCGTGCCGCTGCTGGAGATTGTTACCGAGCCGGACCTCCGCAGCGTCGAAGAGGTCATGTCGTTCGCCCGCTCGGTGCATCGGCTGGTGCGCTGGCTCGGCGTCTCGCACGGCAACATGGAAATGGGACAGATGCGCTTCGAGCCGAATATCTCCCTGTGGGTCGGCGACCCGCAAAAGGTCTTCGACGAATCCGCAGGCTACTTCACGCCCATTTTTGAAGTTAAGAACTTAAACTCTTTCCGCTCGCTGGAGCGGACCTGCCGGTGGGTGATTGACTATCATTCGGCCCGGATTGCAGAGGAGGGGCGTGGCTGGTCGCTGGCCGATGTCGGCAAGCAGAACTGGGGGTTTCGTGACGATTTGGACATCTGTGAGTTTCAGAGGGGTAAAGAGGAGGCCCACGATTATCGCTACTTCCCCGAGCCGGACCTCGCGCGGGTGGTGGTCGATGACGCCTGGCGGGAGCGGATCGCCAGCCAGATAGGGGAACTGCCCATTGCCCGCAAGGCCCGGTATATCAGCCGGTACAAACTCGCTGAAAAGGAGGCAGACGCCCTGACTCTGGATGCGCCGACGGGCGATTTGCTGGACGGCGCTGCCGCCGCCGGGGCAGAGGCTAAGCGGTGCGTCAATCTCCTGCTGGGACGCGGTTCAGCCATTGCAAACGAACGTGGCTGCACCATCGCCGAAATCGGCATCTCGTCCGACCAACTCGCTGAACTTGCCAAAATGCTCGCCGGAGGAAAGGTCAACGCCACAGCCGCTGATAAAATCTTCGACAAGATGGTCGAAACAGGCGATATGCCGGGGAAAATCGCCGAGGCGGAAGGCCTGCTGGCTGTTTCCGATGCCGGGCAGATTACCGAGTGGGTGAACCAGGCCATCGCCGCCAACCCCCAGGCCGTCGAGGACGTCAAAGCCAGCGGAAAAAAGCAGAAAAAGGCCTTTGGCTTCCTGACCGGCCAGGTGATGCAACTATCCCGCGGCGCAGCCACACCGGTCGAGGTGCAAAAATTACTGCGGGAAAGACTTGGCGGATGATGCAGACTTTGCCCGCAGGTAGAATACGAATTGCAGGACCATCACGGCTCCGCAGAGTCCTTTCCAGAGCATCAACCATTTCGGTTGCCACCACGCCCCCGTGTAGAATTCCACAAAATCCGAGCAGCCGAACACAATGAAATTTATCGCTGCGATGATTTTGGTCCTGCGGCGTCCCGGCTTCAGCAGCGCAGCGGCAAAACATACGCCGATAAAAATCCAGAAGAATCCTTCAATCAGATTCCCGTACCGAATGAGATTGTCGATTATGTCTTCGAACATCTATAATCTCATTTCGCACTAAACGCTGCTGATTGTCAATACTTCGGTATGCATTGTGAGTGGGGCAAGGAAAGTCAACAATCAGGCAAGCCCTTTCAAGGGCAAAACATCTCGTCCAACTTGTGCCGTCCCGTTCGGCTGAGCTCACAGCCTAAGCCTGAAGGGGCTTGATAAAAATTGGGCGACTGGTTTCCCACGGTTTCCGCCGTGGGCTGCCATGTATCGCCCTTATGGACTAACAATTATTGCATCGGCGGCGGATAGGAATATAATAATCGCCCGACAGATACAAGTTCACACAAGGCCAAAAGGAGCGCCGGATGCCGAATACTCCGTTAGTACCGAAAGAGATATTTTTCACCAAGGGCGTAGGCAAGCATAAGACTCGCCTGGAGAGTTTCGAGTCGGCGCTTCGCCAGGCCGGTATCGAGAAATGCAACCTTGTCCGCGTTTCCAGTATTTTCCCCCCGGCGTGTAAGATAGTTTCGCGCCAGCACGGGCTGAAGCAACTGAAAGCGGGGCAGATAACATATTGCGTCCTTGCCGAGGTTTCCACCAATGAACCGTCGCGCCTTGTGGGCGCAGGCGTGGGCCTGGCCGTTCCTGCCGATGGATCGACTTACGGGTACATAAGCGAGCATCACGGTTTTGGGATGACCCGGCTCCGGTTGAGCGATTTCGTCGAAGACATGGCCGCGACCATGCTTGCCAGCACACTGGGCATCGAGTTCGACCCGAACACCGCCTACGACGAACGCCGCGAGATATACAAGATGTCCGGAAAGATAGTCCGCACCCGCGCCACCGTCCAGACCGCAGAGGGCGACAAAGACGGACTGTGGACCACCGCTTTATCCGCTGCGGTGATGCTGCCATAAAGAGAGGGACTAGGGATTAGGGACTTGGGACTAGGGGAAAAAAGAAAAAACATTGAACGTCCCGCTGGATAATTTTCTCGATTTACCGGATGAGTTTTCCGACCCGACCACGGCCCGGTATATCGTCCTGCCCGTTCCGTATGGGGGAACGGTAACGTTCGGCAGGGGTACAGCCGACGGGCCTGAAGCGATTATCGCCGCTTCGCATCAGGTCGAATTGTTTGACGAGGAACTGCTGGGAGAGTTTTACCGGGCCGGTATCGCCACGCTTGAACCGGTCGCACCGTCCGATACGCCGGCTGAACAGATGGCCCGCGTCCGTAAGATGGCCGAGCCGTACGTCTGGGCGGGAAAATTTCTGCTGACGCTCGGTGGGGAACACAGCATCACTGCCCCTCTGGTTGAAGCGGCGGCTGGGCATTACGGCGAGATTTCAGTCCTCCAGATCGACGCTCACGCCGACCTCCGCGACACCTACAACGGTACGAAACACTCGCACGCCTGCGTGATGCGGCGCATCCTGGAAACCACCGGCCGCGTCGCCCAGGTCGGCATCCGCAGTTTTTCGCAGGAAGAATACGACGCCTTTCCCGGCAGAGTCGCCGACTTCATCACGCCGAAGATGGCGGCAGGCGACTCCGACTGGATGGAGAGGGTTCTGGCGCTTCTGGGCGATAAGGTATATCTGACAGTCGATATTGACGGTTTCGACCTGTCCGAGGCCCCCGGAACGGGCACGCCCGAGCCGGGCGGACTCACCTGGCGGCAGGTAACGGGCCTTATCCGCCGAGTCGCCGCCGAGCGGTCAATAGTCGCCGCCGACGTCGTCGAGGTCAGCCCCATCCCCGGCAGCAGAGTAACCGAATTCCTCGCAGCCAGACTGGCGTATAAAATTATTGCGTACACGCAAACAGAGAGGCATTAGGCATCAGGCATTGGGCATTGGTGGTTTTGCCGTATTATTTGGAGCAGATTCAATGGCGAATAAGCGTCGCAATAAAAACAAGCTTCCTTCGGGGTGGGACGAAAACAAAGTCCGTAAAGTGCTTGCGCATTACGAAAACCAAACCGAAGAAGAAGCGGCCTCGGAAGACGAGGCTTCGTTCAAGCGTCCTTCACAAACCATCATGAAGATACCCCTGAGTTTGGTGCCTGCGGTCCGGGAACTGATCGCCTTGAGCAAGGAACACTGAATCGTCTAAACGAGGGCTTCCAGCATCTTCTCGCGTTCGGTTTGGAGAGTTTCGCGCGATTTGCCTGAATCGATGTGGTCCCAGGGAAGTAGTTCTTCGACCGGTCGCTCACGGTGGGCGTAGAAGGCAGGGTCTATTCCGGTTTCATCGAACGCAGCCCGCCACTTTTCATAATCAAAGTGTTCGTTCCATGCGTCGAATCGCGCGCCGTTTCGCCAGGCGGCTTCGATTGCGTCAGCCACCCGCCGGTCGCCGCGGGCGATTACCGTCTCAAGTATGCTCCGCTCGATCCGGTGGAACTTGAACTGCACCGGCGACCGCCGGGAAAGGTCGCGCAGACGGTTGCGGACAGACCGGAAATATTCCGCATCGCGCATGGCCGACCACTGCATCGGCGTGTGCGGGCGGGGGACCAGCCAGGAAACGGCTGCGGTGATATTGCCGCGATGTCCATCGACTTCTCGCCGGGTATCCGACAGTCGGCGGCACAGGTTGAAGATCGCGTCGATGTCGGCATCGGTCTCGCCGGGAAGACCGGCGAGGAAATAAACCTTCACGCTCCGCCAGCCAGCCTGCCATGCAGCCCGAACGCCGGCGAGCATTGCCTCGTCGGTGATATTTTTGCGAATCGCCCGACGGAGGCGTTCGCTTCCGGCTTCGGCTGCGATGGTCAGCCCGCTCTTGCGCACGTGACTGGTCAGTTTCGGTATCGCAGCCAACTGGCTGTCAACGCGGAGCGAGGGCAGGGAAATTGAGATGTTGCGCGAGACAAACTCGTCGTTAAGCCGGTCAATCAGTTCGCCGAAATGCGGGTAGTCGCTGGTCGATAGGCTCAACAGCGAGATTTCCCGGTATCCGGTGGCATCGACGGCCTGGCGGGCGATGTCGAGGATTTCATCGACGCTCCGCCAGCGGACGGGTTTGCGCGTAGCCCCTGCCTGGCAGAATCGGCAGCCGTGAGGACAGCCTCGCATGATCTCGACGGACACGCGGTCGTGGACGGCTTCGGACAGCGGGACCAACGGGGCGGTTATAGCCGGCGAGTCCGACATCTTCGCAATGTGCGCCCGTGCGATCCGCCTCGGCATATCGGCGCGGGTCGGTTCCAGCGAGGCGAGTGTGCCGTCGATGTTGTAAGCGGGGCGATAGAAGCGGGGGGCATAGACGCAGGGGATGGTCCGACCGGCCTGGGCGATAATATCATCCCGCCCGGCGCTGCTGCGTTTGCCCTCGCGCACAAGTTCGATCAGTGCGGCCAGCGGACCCTCGCCGTCTCCGATGCAGAACAGGTCGATGAACGGCGCCATCGGCTCGGGCGCGTCGGCCATTGCGTTGCCGGCGACAATTATCGGGTCGCCGCTTCTGCGGTCGGCGGAGCGGAGCGGAATACCCGCCAAATCCAGCATTGTCAGCACATTGGTCAGGCATCCTTCATGGGCGAGCGAAAAGCCCAGTATGTCGAAGTCCGCAGCCGCCCGTCGGCTTTCCCACCCGAAGAGGGCAATGCCTTCAGTCCGCATCACGGCTTCGGCGTCCGGAAGCGGGCAGTACGTCCGGTCGCAGGCGACGCCGTCGATATCGTTGACCAATGCGTACAGTACCTGGCTGCCAAGATGGCTGATGCCGACGGTGTAGGCGTCGGGCCAGCCAAGCATGACGGTTACCTCGGCGCTCTCGACGTCCGCATGCCGGGCGTTCGTCTCCATCCCGACGTACTGGGCGGGCCGGCGGACCCGAGGCAGCAGGCGCCTGCTGATTGCTTCGGAAAGATTTCGCATGGGCTTCTTCACGCTGTTATGATAGGGTCTGTTCCGTTCGTGTGAAAGGATTGCGCGATGAGGTCGAAAACCGAGTACCTTACTTTCGATACGAAGAAGCATCGCGAATACATCAACATCACGGACCGCGTCGCCGACGTGGTGGCCGAATCCGGCATCCGCGAGGGTATGGTGCTGGTTTCGGCTATGCACATCACCGCCGGCGTATTCGTCAACGACGCCGAGAGCGGACTGCTGGACGACATAGACGATTGGCTGGAAGGCCTGGCGCCGTTTCGGAAGGACTACCGCCATCATCGCACCGGCGAGACCAACGGCGATTCGCACCTGAAGAACCTTCTGGTTCATCACGAAGTGATTGTCCCGATTACCGACGGAGGGCTTGACCTGGGGCCTTGGCAGCAGATATTTTACGCCGAGTTCAACGGTCGGCGACCGAAGCGGCTTGTTATCAAAGCGATAGGGGAATAGACATGACTATCACATTCCAGTGTGAGCACTGCGGCAAAAAGGTCGAGGCCCCCGATTCACTCGGAGGCAACCGGGGCAAGTGCCCTTACTGCAAGCAATCCAATTACATCCCCGCCCCAGTCTCGGATGACGAACTTATTGACCTTGCGCCCGAGGACACTGCGGAGGAAAAACGCAGGCGGGAGGAAATAGAGGCCCTTCGCAATCAGGAAAAGGTATTGCTCGCCGAACTGGGCGGCGGAGAGGCGTCGGCTGTTCCGTTGGAGCACCGCAAAGAGGTTAACGCCGAAGACCTCTATCACCTCGTGGTCAATTACTGTCTGGACCTTGCCGACAGCAAACTTGAACAGGCAGGGGCGCACCTGGAAAAGTTGCAGGAATTTCCCAAGCCGGCGGCAGCGGCTGTAGAAGATTTTCTGACCGGTAAGACCATCGAGCCGGCGCTCGACAGGATACCCACCAAGGTTCTCAACGGCTTCCTCGACCAGTTGCGCAAATCTCTGTAATAGAACCGCTTGCGCTTACATGTCGGCAGGCAGGCAGAGGT
>CAYUYD010000089.1:0-9234 GCA_964449105.1 uncultured Planctomycetaceae bacterium
CGGGTCGGCGATCCGGTCGCGGTTGGCATCGAGCAGTTTTCGCACAGCCGATTTACTTCCGCTGCCTATCGTCTTGCGTGCGATGTCGGTCAGGCAGTCGCCGGAACGCACGACATATGTCCGGTCATTGCCGAAGCGGCTGCTCAAGTCGGTCAGCGTCATTTCCTTGTAATGCTTCTCCTGCACGGGACCTGATGCAACGCGCTCAGTCCGGGGCGCCTCGGCAGGAGGCGACGGAATCACCAGCACCTGCCCTACCGACAGCGTTTCGGGTTTGGACAGTTTATCGCTGTTGGCGCGGTATATCAGAAGATGCTCACCCTCGCGCCCCCGGCCATAGACCTTGCGAGCAATCCCGATCAGGGTATCGCCGGGGCAGACCTGGTATGTCCGCGGCCCCGGAGGCGCAACGACGCTGCCGGCCGATTCCGGACGGGTATCGGTCGCTGCGGGCGCAGGGACCGATTCATTGCGCGGCGGTTCTGAAACCGATGCCGGCGGGCTGGGACTTTCCGCCGGAGGCGCAAGTACAGGGCGATCGTCCCTGTCGAAAAAAGCCGCTGAAACCACCTCGGGTCCCGGAGGCGAAGCCGTCAATGCTGCGGGCATGGCGGATTGAGAAGAATGGTATGATTTCGAGAAACTTATACTCCGCTGCCCAAGGACCAGACCAAAAAGAACAATAAATACCAGACCAACCAGAAGTGCGATGCGTGTTTCGTGTGTCATGTTACAGGCTCCATCCAGGCCTCGACTGCGCGAGGCTTTCCACTATCGAATCCTTTCGACCACAATCACGACAAACTTCAATTGCGCGAATCTTCGCCGACCGGCTCCGCGGATTTCTTTGAATTTCGCAATCGCCGGCCGTTATTGGCTTTTTATTCAGCAATCGGTGCGTTCCTGCCTCGGCAGCGGCGGCGAAGGCCCGCTTGACGAGGCGGTCTTCCAGCGAATGGAAACTGATTACCGCAGCCCGTCCGCCGACGCTCAACAGACCAGGCATCTTTTCCAGCAGGCGCTGAAGGCTTTCCAGTTCGCCGTTGACGGCAATCCGCAATGCCTGGAACGTCCGCGTGGCAGGGTGAATCTTCTGCCTGGCGCCGCCGGTTCGCCGCACCGCCGATGCGACTATCCGGGCCAACTGTTCCGTCCGCTCGATCCGCTCTTCCGACCTGGTCAGCACGATGGCGCGGGCAATTCGCCGGCTTTGGCGGTCCTGACCGTAACGAAAGATAAGGTCCGCCAGTTCCGACTCGCCGAGCGTGTTCACAAGGTCCGCCGCAGTTCGCCCGCTCCGGCGATAACGCATGTCCAATGGCCCGTCGGACTGGAAACTGAAACCCCGCGACGGGTCATCGACCTGCGTCGAAGCCATTCCCAGGTCTGCCAGGACGACATCGGCGGAGGCGACACCGGCCTCGGACATTACGGCATCGGTGTCCGCAAAATCGGCCTCGAAAAGCCTGGCTCGCCGACCGAAACGCACTAAACGCTCTTTAGTTTTCAAAAGGTTGGACTCGTCCAGATCGATGCCGATCAGCACTGCATCTCCGCCTGCCGATTCCAGCATCGCTTCGGCATGGCCACCGAGTCCGACCGTACAATCAACAATGACTTGCTTGCCTTCGGGCGCCAGTAACCTCAGCACCTCATCGAGCAAGACAGGAAGATGGCCGGCATCATCCATGACGCCGGCCTTTCAAACCGCCGCGGCGTTCTCAGCCAAAACGGCATCGACGTACTGGGAAAATGCTACCCGGGCATACTCGCCCCCCAGCGATTGAACCCGCGCCAGACGCTGCGCCAGCACCAACAGTCGCTGCCGAAGTCCATCTTGGTAACATGGTGGTGCAGCGTTCCGGTGTTGGAGTTCCGCAAGGGTCGTGCAAAAACATCCTTGTTCCATACACGATCCACTCGCCTGTCGCTGGGAAACGAGCATGCTGAAATCCTTTCCTTATCCGGGTAGCCCCGGCGGCCTGGAGAACTCTACATGAGAGTCTCTATAATTCGTCGGCGTTTTGCGGCATCCATGTGGCGCCGACGCTTCCTGTCTTTACTTGTCAGTCTCGACGGATAATGAAGAAAGCCCGTCGCCGGCATCAAGAACATCCTCGCTGTACCTCGGAAGAGCATCTTCGACGTAACGCTCCCACTCCTCGGTAGGCCAGAGTTCGACGTGGTCGCCCTTTCCGACCAGCGTTATGCAATCCGCAACAGTCGCTCGCTGCATTGCCTTTTCGGGCAGCACCACACGTCCCTGTGAGTCCGGCTTCAGAACCCTCGCAAACGCAAACAGCAAATCGCCCTTCTGGTTCTTCCTGCTGGGAAGCGGACTGCGCTGAAGAGTCGCCAAAAGTCGGCGATAGTAAAGGTCCGGGTAAAGCCACAAATGACGGTCCGGACCAAGGATCAAATAAAGATCCTTCCCGTCCTCATCCTGAACTATCTGCTCACGCAACGACGATGGAATGGCAAGCCTGTGCTTCGCGTCAATCGTCTGATCGAACTCGCCGACAAACAGCGCCATTACGTGGCCCCTTTCACCCTTTTATGGGATTGATAGGGAAAATACACCACTAACAGGGACGCGACAAGGAAAAAAAAATTTTAATCCTTATTTGATAATACCTAACGAATACCGACCATACGCAATAGATACGCCTCTTTCGGAATCCCCAACACAATATATTGTGATGAAAAAAATTTCACTTCTACTGCTTTTTTATTTTTGCGAGTTTCAGACAAAACGCCTCCGGGAGAAAAAAACATCGTTTGGCAAAGCCGACGGATAGCTATCCGTCGGCTTTATCGTTCCCCGGAACAAACGTTCTCGTAAAGTCTCTCGTGCGCTGTAATGTTCGCTTCGATAGAAAATCGTTCCTTTATTCGTTTCTGTCCTGTTGAACCAATCCGCATCCTCTCATCACGATCATCGGCGAGTTGATTAATCGCCGCTGTCAGCGCGTCCGTGTCTTCCGAATCAATCAGTAATCCGCTGACGCCCTCTTCGATTAACTCCGTCAGGCCCGGAACCTTTGTTCCGATGACCGGTAGTCCCGCAGCCATCGCTTCCGCCGGCGCCAGTGGTAATCCTTCCCACCGACTTGGTTGTACGAAAATGTCGGCTGCGGAAAGCACGCCGGGAACGTCGTCGGTCTGACCGAGCCAAATCACCAGGCCCGGTTCGTCTTCGTGGAGAAATTTTTCAAGCATCGGCGCTTCAGGTCCGTCACCTGCAACGACGAGATGAATATCGTTACGACTTCGACGGATGCGGCGGAAGGCCTCCAGCAGCATCGGAAGGTTCTTCTGGAAATTCAGCCGCCCAACGAATGCGATGAGGATTTCGTCGTCGCCGACGCCCCACCGGCGGCGGAGTTCTTCTCGCCGCTGCGGATCAGGCGAGTAGGCGTCGGCATCTATGCCGTTGTAGATGACTTCATATCGCCACAGAGGCAGGTGCGATTTTCGCGCGTGATGGTCCCGGACTGCCTGCGAGACGCAGACAATGCGGTCGCACCAGTTCGCCGTCATTCGGGACCATGCGTACTGCCAGGGTCTGAAGCGGGCTTCCGCCACGTGGACGGTATGAACCAGATTCGCCACGCCGGCCATCCGGGCTGCGATTCTCCCTGCCAGGTCCGCGTGGAAAAGATGCGTGTGGAGCAGGTCGAACCTTTCGCGCCGGAGCAGATTCGCCAGCCTTGCCAGGGCGACGACGTCGAGTTTTCCGCAAACGTTCAGAACGGTAACGCCGATTCCGGCGCGGGTGAGACGGTCGGCGAACGCCCCGCCGCGAAGGGCGGCTACGTGAACGCAGAATCGGTTTGGGTCAAGTCGGCGGGAAAGTTCATAGACGCACCGCTCCGCCCCCGCCACCCCGAGTTCGGTGATGAGTTGGCAAATTCGCAAACGTTTCACGGTAATAATATACCATCGCCCCAATAACCTGTAACAAACAAAATGATGGGTGGCACGGTCAAGTTGGAGCGAAGCGGAAACTTGGCCGTGGCATGGGTGTATGAGAGTTTCACGGCCAAGCTCCACTTCGTTTCGCTTGACCGTGCCACCCAAGTTATCAAATTTGGATTACCGCGTGGCGTTCAGAGTTAATCGTCCACACTTGAAAAACCGGCGTCTCGCCGTTACATTCCCCTGACCATGACCGGGAAACGGACAACGGACAAAGCGATGATACTGGCGCGAGGGCTTGGCAAGCGGATGCAGAAGCAGACCGGCGGCGTCCAACTCGACGCCGCCACAGCCGACTTGGCCGCCAAAGGCGCCAAGGGAATGATTTCCATCGGCTCAGGCCTGCCCACCTCCGGCAGGCAGGCAGGAAGACCGTTTCTGGATTACTCGCTCCAGGCGCTGATGGACGCCGGCATCCGTGATTTCTGCCTCGTTGTCGCGCCGGGCGCGTCGGTGCTTCGCAGTTATTACGAGGCAGTGGGCGAGAACCTGACAAATGGCCGGATCTCCTTCGCCGTCCAGGACGAACCTCTGGGCACTGCCGACGCGGTATCGTCAGGGCGGCAGTGGGCCGACGGAAACCCCTTCGTCGTCCTCAATTGCGACAATTTCTATACACCGGCGACGATCCGTGCGCTGATAGCCGCACCCGCGCCGGCTACGATCGCCTTCGAGCGAGAGGCCTTAATCGCCAACAGCAACATCCCCGCCGAACGAATCCACCGGTTCGCCGTGATTGACATCGACCGGTCAGGCCATCTCCGCCGAATCGTCGAAAAGCCCGACAACCCCGACGAATACGCCCACGACGGAAAACTCTACATCTCGATGAACTGCTTTCTCTTCACCACCGGCATCTTCGACGCATGTGACGCCATCGGGCCTGACCCGGTCCGAAAAGAGTACGAACTGCCGACGGCGGTGCAGTACACCATCGAACAGATGCGCCTTACCTACCGGGCAGTCAAGTGTGCCGAGGGCGTTCTCGACTTGACCGGTCGCGACGACATCGAGTCCGTTCGCCGCCTGCTGGCCGACCACGAGGTCCGCTTCCCTGCGCCGGACCAATCGGGGGATGCATGATGCCTCGCCTGGGCGACCTCCTTGTCGATGAAGATATGCTGATGCGGCGTTCCGCCGGCGTGTTGGCTGATCGGTTCGGCATCCCGCGCGACGCCGAAGCCGTCGGCGCTTTCGTTCCCGGACGAGTTGAGTTCCTCGGAAAGCACACCGATTACGCCGGCGGGCGAAGCCTGCTTATGACCGTCCAAAAGGGCTTCAGACTGGTCGCCGCCGCCCGGAACGACAACATCATCCGAATCACCTCAGGCCCGACATTCGAGGATGTTCAGGAATTCGCCTGCGGGCAGACCCCGCCGCACAAGCCCGGGCACTGGGTCAACTACGCATCGACTGTAGGACGGCGCGTCAAGGCCAATTTCGCCGAGAGCGTCGAACTCCGCGGCGCGGACATCGCCTTCATCTCCGACCTTCCAATCGCAGCCGGTATGAGTTCATCCAGCGCACTTATAGTCGCGGTCTTCCTGGCTATTTCAGAAATTAATCACCTGGCAGAGACCGAAACCTATCGCCGGGAGATACACAACAACATCGACCTGGCGGACTACCTCGGCTGCCTGGAGATGGGCCTGTCGTTCGGAACTCTCGCCGGTCAGGCCGGCGTTGGAACCTTCGGAGGCAGCGAAGATCACACCTCCATGCTCTGCTGCAAACCGGGCACGCTCTCGCAATTCTCGTTCGCTCCGTCGGTCTTCGAGCGGGACATCCCCTTTCCCCCAGGAATGGATATAGTCGTTGCGTCTTCAGGCGTTGAAGCGGCCAAGACGGGCTTGGCTTTGGAGAAGTACAACCGCGCATCAATCCGCGCCCGCAAGGCAGCCGAAGCCTATAACCGCGCCGGCGGCGCACAATGCAGGAATCTCCGCGACATAGCCGTTCGCGTCGGAGCGAACGGGCTGACCGAGGCGATGGAGGCCATACGACGCGGTTCCGCCGATGAGGATGAGAAACTAAACCTCCCCGAACGGTTCGAGCAGTTCTACCGCGAGGACCAGGAGATAATCCCCGCAGTCGGCGATGCACTGGCAGGCGGTAACGTCGAGAAAATCGGCAAACTGGTCGATGCCTCGCACGCCGGCGCTCGGGCGGGGCTGGAAAACCTTATCCCGGAAACCGACTTCCTCCAGCAATCCGCACGGCAAATCGGGGCAATCGCAGCCTCATACTTCGGAGCGGGCTTCGGGGGGTCCGTCTGGGCGATGGTCGCCAGGGAGCAGGCGGAACAGTTCCGAATCGCCTGGGAACGAACGTATAAACAACATTTCCCCAAACCTGCAAAACGAGCGGAGTTCTTCATCAGCAAACCGGGCGCACCGGCACACATCGTGTAAAGACAGACTCCAGCGAAGCATGTTTGTTTGCGTCTGATTACAAAAACAGTTATCATATGCGAGGTACAATTCGCGGAAGTATCCCCTGGATACCTGAAACCTGAAAGGAAATATGCGCCGTGCCGAATAACGCCAAATATCCGCTCCGTGACGTGGACGAGCCGAACCTCTACCGCGACATCTTTCCGTACACCGAACTGCCGCGAACGCCGTTCGACGGACAGACCGTTCCGATGGACCGCGCCGCGGAGGTCTGGATAACCGATACGACCTTCCGCGACGGTCAGCAGGCCCGCCCGCCCTACACCGTCGGGCAGATCGTCGATATATACTCGCTGCTGCACAAACTTGACGGCGACAGCGGACTGATCCGCGCCAGCGAGTTCTTCCTGTACTCCAAACGCGACCGTCAGGCCGTCGATAAGTGTCGGGAACTGGGGTTCCGGTTCCCGCAAGTTACCGGCTGGATCCGCGCCGTCAAAAGCGACTTCAAACTCGTCAGGGACATGGGAATGGACGAGACGGGCATTCTCGTCTCGTGCAGCGATTATCACATCTTCCTGAAACTCAAGAAGACGCGCAAACAGGCGATGGATATATACCTGGACATCGTCAAGGCCGCCCTGGACGCGGACATCACGCCGCGATGCCACTTCGAGGACATCACGCGGGCGGACTTTTACGGCTTCGTCGTACCGTTCGCCGTCGAGTTGATGAAACTGCGCGACCAGTACGGCAGGGACGTCAAAATCCGCCTGTGCGATACGCTGGGCTTCGGCGTCCCCTGGCCTGAAGCCGCACTCCCAAGGAGCGTCCCGAAACTCGTCCACGGCCTGATTCACGACGCCGGCGTACCGGGCGAACTGCTGGAATGGCACGGGCATAACGACTTCCATAAGGTGCTCATCAATCCGGTTACCGCCTGGCTGTACGGCTGTGCCGGATGCAACGGCGCACTGCTGGGCACCGGCGAGCGGACCGGAAACACGCCGGTCGAGGCGATGGTCATCGAGGCCGCTCAATTCAACGGCGTCCATACCAGGGGCGTCGATTACACCGTCATTACCGAGATCGCCGAATACTTCACCAACGAGATCGGACACCCCATCCCGCACAACTACCCGCTGGTCGGGCGAGACTTCAACGTTACCCGCGCGGGCGTCCATGCCGACGGGCTGCTCAAAAGCGAAGAAATCTATAACTGCTTCGACACACAGAGACTCCTGGCTCGCCCCGTCAGCGTCTCAATCACCGACAAAAGCGGCGCAGCCGGTATCAAGCACTGGATCGAACAGCATTTCAACCTGGACGTCGCCAAGGACGACTCGCGCCTGCTGGCTATACGCGACCGCGTTGATGCCGAATACGAAGCCGGCAGAACAACCGCCGTCAGCGACGACGAAATGCTCACGTGGTACAATGAGGCGTTCGGCGGGTCGAGCAAAACAGATTAGGGGGCGGACTCTCCAGGCGGTGCGACAGCAACACGGTTGCGCCCCTTTTGCTTTGCCCGGTAAAGTGCAATGTCGGCGGATTCAATCAAGGCTTCGGCGGACGATATGTTCGTTGTGTCGGCAACGCCAAAACTCGCCGTTACGGAGACGTCGTTTTGACCAGAGCGGATGCGAATGTTCTCGATTTCCTCGCGGCAGCGTTCTGCGAGCGCCGCGGCGCTTTGGACGGATTCGTCCGGAAGAAGCACGGCGAACTCATCCCCGCCGTAGCGGACGGGCAAATCGGTCCGACGGCGCCGGTTAACCAGTACATTCGCAACACCACGGAGAACCTCGTCGCCGACCGCGTGGCCGTGGGTGTCGTTGACCTGCTTGAAGTTGTCGATGTCGCCCATGATGAACGACAGGGTGCCGCCGTGGCGCTGGATGCGGGCCCATTCCTGCCCAAGCCGCTCCATCAGCCCCCACCGGTTGGCCAGGCCCGTCAACGGGTCGATCTTGGCGTACTCGATCAGCAGGTCCTGCATGTGTTTGGTCCGCAAGGCGGCGTTGACCCGCGCCCGGAGCTCAAAGGCGTCGAACGGTTTGGTTACGTAATCGACCGCGCCGAGGTTCAGCCCCTTGACCTTATCTTCCGCGTCGCCGGAGCCCGAGAGGAAAATGACCGGGATCATGCAAAGTTCCACATCGGACTTCAGTTTCCGGCAGACGTCGAAGCCCGACATGTCCGGCATGTCCACGTCCAACAGGACAAGGTCGGGATTCTCTCGACGGGCGGCATCCAGACCCGACTTTCCGTCGGCGGCGCAGACAACTTTGATGTCGTCTTTGACCAGGCGGGCCTCGACGATGGCCAGGGCATCCGGGCTGTCGTCAATCAGTAGCACCTTCATTCGTCCGATCCTCCGACGCGCGCGCCGTCGCGCCCGCGGATAACGGCCCGACAGAGACCCGCCAGGCGATTCAGCGCCAGATTAGCGGCCTCGATATCGCCGGCCCTGGCGGCGTCTTCCAATGTCCTGGCGGCTGTGGTCAGCAGCGGGTAACCGTAACTTCCCCCGGCGCCTTTCAGTTGGTGCGCCAGCCGCCGGAGACGCTCATAGTGTCCATTCGACGCCGCCTCGCGCATCGCCTCAATCTGTCCGGAAAGGCCCGTAACGAACTGGTCTATGACCTCGGCCAGGTCCGGATCGTCTGCAAAATCAGAGCAAATCGCCTCATTTGGGTGGCACAGGCTTTCAGCCTGTGCCCGCACAGCCTGGAAAGGCTGTGCCACATCTGGGTGGCACAGGCTTTCAGCCTGTGCCCGCACAGCCTGGAAAGGCTGTGCCACATCTGGGTGGCACAGGCTTTCAGCCTGTGCCCGCACAGCCTGGAAAGGCTGTGCCACA
>CAYUYD010000090.1:0-9231 GCA_964449105.1 uncultured Planctomycetaceae bacterium
TAACGTAAAAAGGAGTCGGAGCCAAATGAACGCCGGCAGACTTTTATCGAACCGTACAACCAGCATTATGGACAAGCCGGTCTGGCCGGCCTTACCCCTACGATGCAGGCCGATCCCGCCAAAACTCTATCGGATCGGCGAAATTGTCGAATATACAGGACTGTCGCGCCAGACCGTCCACAACTACACCATCATGGGCCTGATTACGGAGGCTCGCCGATCTGCTGGCGGGCACAGGCTTTATGAAGAATCCGTCTTCGAACGCCTGGACGTGATAGAGGAATTGAAAAGACAGAGAAAAACTATGAGGGAAATCCGAGGACATTTTGCAGGGCTTGGAGATTCAGACTAACGCCCTGCCGGTTCTAAACCTTATGAAAAAGATTTTTTTCAAACATGTGTTCTGCTTCGGTAATAATAATAGGTAAGAAGCGCAACTCCTTATAAATAAAGAAAATATGAACCAATGCGAGAGCAAGAAAAATTTTTACGATTTTTTTGAGATTTTACCTTGACAAGTTTGTGAATATAGATAAGATAGGTATTATAAGTAATATAAAGGTTTTGGGCAATCTGGCCGATTTTGGAGAAGTGGCCCAAGCCCAAACAAGGTCAAAGGCAAAGGAGTGTACAATGACCAATGCAGTGGCAACAGTCGATGCCAAGACAATTCGACAGTGGTGGAAAGATTTCGCCAGGACCCACAGCGACGATATTCGCAACACGCTGATCGAGCATTATTTACCGATCGTTCGATACACAGCCGATCGCCTTTACGCCCGCCTGCCGAATGAGGTGGAAATAGACGATCTCGTCTCGGCCGGTACGTTCGGGCTTGTCGATGCGATAAACGCCTACGATTTGGGCAGAGGCGTCAAGTTCGAGACCTACTGCTCCCAGCGGATTCGCGGTGCAATCCTGGACGAACTGCGGAGCATGGACTGGGTGCCGCGACTGGTCCGAAGCCGGTCCCACAAGGTATCCAATGCCCGCGGCATCCTGGAGATGGAACTGGGAAGGAAACCCACCGATCAGGAACTGGCCAAGAAGATGAAGGTCGGCCTGTCGGAATTCCGCAAACTCCAGCGCGACGCACAGGCAATCGGGCTGGTCAGCCTGTCCCGAAAGTGGTTTGAAACAGACTCCAGCAGGGACATTTGTGAAATCGACGTCCTGGAAGACAACCGCAGCGAAGATCCGTTCCGCCAGTTTCAGCGTAAGGACGTTAAAGAGTGGGTTACGCGAGGTCTGAGCCGGGCAGAACGCCTGATTATCCTGCTGTATTACTTTGAAGGCATGACGATGAAAGAAATCGGCGAAACACTGGCCTTATCGGAGTCCCGCGTCTCGCAGATGCACTCTTCTATTCTCGAACGCCTCAAACTGCACCTCGAGAAAAACCAGAAAGAACTCAGCGTTTCTTAAGGCCCCCCTGCCCATTTGATTTTTGATTTTCGATTTTGGATTTTTGATTTCGAAAAAAGACCGTCGAAAAGGCGTCGGTCCCAATCGAAAATCAAAAATCGAAAATCAAAAATCCCTCTCCGTACCGATTAATTCAAGGACTTGCAAACTCCGGTAGTTACGGATCGCGTCCGGCGTCCGCGGCAGCGGGTATCATCTGTCTATTTCCTTACGCTTCTGTATGAAAGTATCATATTCTACGTTCTACTTATATTGACGCTCTGTGTTATATTGGTGCTTTATGCCGGGTTCGACATCCGGGAGGTAATCACGGGAACGTTTGCGAGCGGTGTGAGGATTCTCAGTCGGATGGTCTGGTCGGTATCGGCCAGGTGTGATCAGGCGGCCTTTGCCGGTAACGACGGCAAATAGCGGAGATCAGAAATGAAAGTTCCCCTGCGATTCATCCTTCTGCTGACACTGTGGGTCTGCTGCGTAACAGGTTGTCACCCCGGGGACTATCGGCGCAAGGCGGACAAGGTTGGTTACGGTATCATTGACAGGGCGCAGAAACAGGCTTTGGGACAGGCAGAACCGTTCACCATTGAACGTCCTGCAGATGTGTTGCGCAGGAAGCTTATGCTGGACCAGGGGTTGCCCAACGCCGGGCCGGCATCATTGGGAACGGACTATCTCAAGCCGATCGCCCATTGGCCCGAAAAGGACTATCCCCCCCGGCCGGTAGAATCGTCACCCCAGGCACCATGGCAAAAGGACCGCCCGCTGACGCTGGGTCTGGCCGACGCGCTGCAGGTGGCAGCGAGAAACAATCGTGACTACCAGACGCGAAAGGAAGATTTCTTCCGCACCGCCCTTACGTTGGACCTGGAAGCGAACCAGTTCCGCAACCTGCTGTACGGCGACGTGGAGTCGGAGTACACCACGGACTACAGCGGCGAGAAACCGGTCCGTGGTCTGGCCAACACGGGCACAACCTCCTGGCAGCGGAAGCTCAAGACCGGCACGATTCTGACGGCTGGGTTCGCCATTGACCTGGTCAAGTTGCTCACGTTTGACCGTTCTTCTTCATTGGGTCTTTACGCCGACGCGACGATCACGATACCTCTGCTGCAGGGGTCAGGAAGGCACATCGTAACGGAGCCCTTGACCCAGGCTGAGCGGGAGGTGATATATTCGCTGCACACCTTTGCGCGGTTCAAGCGGACACTGGCGGTGCGAGTGGCAAGCGAGTACCTTTCCGTGCTGCAGCAGCTCGATCAGGTTCAGAACGCCGAGGACAACTATCGCAGCCTCATTACAGGAACGCGCCGAGCGAGCCACCTCGCCGAGGCAGGCCAGCTGCCGCAAATCCAGGTGGACCAGGCCCTGCAGGATGAACTTCGCGCACGGGATCGCTGGGTCGCCGCTCTGCAGGCGTATGCCCGCCAAAAGGACTCGTTCAAGATAACGCTGGGGCTGCCAACGGACGCAAATATCGACCTGGATCGCGGCGAGTTGAAGCGATTGACTGAAGAAATCAGCCCGCCTCCGACCACACAGCCTGCCGTGGCGACATCAGCCCCAGCATCGGCGCCGAGCGCCGATACGCCCGTTACACTGGTCCATCCGACCCGCGAAGGAGGCGGTCGGTTTGAAATGTCGGATGAGAAGGCGATTTCAATCGCACTGGACAATCGCCTGGACCTGCGGACGGCGATAGGACGGGTTTTCGACGCGCAGCGCCAGGTTGTGGTTACAGCCGACGCCTTGCGCGCCGGGCTGACCCTGACCGCCGCCGGACAGGCCGGCACACGCCGCACGCTCGGTTCGGCCGGGCAGCCAGACGCCCAACTCCGTCCGGAAAAGGGCGTCTATACAGCCGGTCTGCTCCTGGACCTTCCGCTGGAACGAACCGCAGAACGCAACGTCTATCGCAACAGTTTCATCGAGATGGAACAGGCGACCCGCGACCTTCAGGAACTCGAGGATCAGATTAAGTTGCAGGTGCGCAACGCCCTGCGGAACCTCCTTCAGGCCAGGGAAAGCCGCATAATCCAATCGCAGGCGGCAAATCTGGCCATGCGGCGCGTGAATAGTACCGAGTTATTCCTTCAGGCGGGCCGGGCGGAAATCCGCGACGTACTCGAAGCCCGGGAGGCGATGGTTTCGGCGCAGAACGCGCTGACGGCGGCGCTGGTAACCTATCGCGTAGCCGAACTCGAACTGCAGCGAGACATGGACGCACTGGAAGTAGATGAGAAAGGAAATTGGCGTGAATACCAACCTGAAAAACCCAATCAACAATAGCAAGGTCATGACATATTTGCGGCTTAGGCCGGTACGGATCGCCCTGGCAGCGGCAGGTATCGCGCTGCTGGCGGTCGTCGTGTACGTCGTCTGGTTCTCCGGCGACAGTGACACAAACCGCGCCGCCACCACGCCCGTCCGTCGCGGTCCACTTGTCATCAGCCTGACCGAGTCCGGCACGATTCAGAACCGCAGGCGGGAAGTTGTAAAGAACGAAGTCGAAGGTACGGTAACCATTCTGTACCTCATTACCGAAGGTGTAAATGCCAAGAAAGGCGACCTGTTGGTGGATCTTGATTCCAGCCGGCTCCTGGACGAAAAGAACCAACAACAAATCACCGTGCTGAATTCCGAGGCGGCTTTTATTCGGGCACGAGAAAACCTGGCCGTCACAAAAAGCCAGACGGACAGCGACATCTCGCAGGCGGAACTCGCCTACAAATTCGCCGAGCAGGACCTTAAAAAATACCTCGAGGGCGAGTACCCGCAGGAACTCCAGAAGGCCGAGGCGGACATCAACATCGCCACGGAAGAACTTCAGCGAGCGACCGACAAGATAGACTGGTCCCGAAAACTGGCCGACAAAGGCTACATCACGCGCACGGAACTAGCGGCTGACGAACTTGCGTGCAAAAGAACCCAAATCAATCTGGATTTAGCCAATTCCGCCCTTGACCTGTTAAAACGCTATACGCACCAGAGGAACCTTGACCAGTTGACCAGCAACGTTGAGCAAGCCAGGGAGGCGCTGGGTCGCATCAAGAGAAAGGCCTCCGCCGATATGGTCCAGGCCGAGGCGGATCTGAAGGCTAAGCAGTCCGAATATGAACGGCAGAAGGCGGGGCTGGAGAAGATCGACGATCAGATCGCCAAATGCCGGATCACCTCGCCCGGCAATGGCATGGTCGTATATGCCACAACCGGACAGAGTCGCGGTTGGCGCAACGTCGAACCATTGGCTGAAGGACAGCAGGTGCGGGAGCGCCAAAACCTGATCTACATTCCGACCGACGAAGCCATGATGGTGGAAATAAAGGTTCACGAATCAAGCCTCAGGAAGATTCGTCCGGACTTACCGGTTCGCGTTACCGTCGATGCCGTGCCAGGCCAGGTATTCTGGGGTCGCGTCGGGAAAATCGGCTTGCTTCCTGATGCGCAGATGGCGTACCTGAATCCGGACCTGAAGGTGTACAGCACGGAAATCTACATTGAGAACAACACCAGCGTGCTGCGCCCGGGTATGACGTGCCGGGCAGAAATCATTGTCGAGCAACATGCGGATTCCCTTTACGTACCGGTGCAGTCGATCGTGCGCGTCGGCGGGAATATGGTGGCGTATGTACAGACGCCGAGCGGACCCAAGCAGCGTGAAGTCGAGGTGGGTCTGGACAATAATCGCGTGATACGGGTTATCGACGGGCTTAAAGAAGGAGAATTGGTTCTCTTGGCGCCGCCTCTGGCCCCGTCAGCCGTCGCGGACGAGGAAGGTCAACCAGCCCCCGGGCAAGTCATGGCTATTCCTGTCGGAACAACCATGCCTGCACAAATCAACTCGGCGCAAAGCCAGGAAGCGAAACCGCCTTCGACCCAACCGGTCTTCGACCCGAGCAAATTGCAGAATATCTCGCCAGAAGAGCGTCAAAAACTGCTCGAAAGCCTCACGCCTGAACAGCGCGAGGAACTGCGAAAGCGCCGGGGCGCCCGAGGCCAAGGGGGGGAACAATCTCCTGGCCCGAGAAGGAGCAATAATGATTAGGCAAACTGCCAAGCCGCCAGCCTCTTCTTTGCGGGAAGAACTCATCGTCCTGGAAGACGTGCACAAGGTTTACCAGATGGGGGCCTCACGGGTTAACGCGCTTGCCGGGGTGAGTCTGCGCATCCGCGCCGGCAGCTTCTTGGCCATCATGGGCCCCAGCGGATCGGGCAAGAGCACCATGATGAACCTGCTTGGCTGCCTGGACCGCCCGACACGCGGGCGATACATCCTAGACAATCAGGACGTCAGCACGCTCAACGATGACGACCTCAGCGAAATCAGGCTGCGGCAACTCGGGTTCATTTTCCAGAGTTTCAACCTGATTCCGCAATTGACGGTACAGGAGAACATTGAACTGCCTCTGTACTACCAAGGTTGGGCGGCTGTCCACAGCGCCGAACGTGCCGAAGAACTGGCCACCATGGTCGGTCTGGGCGACCGTCTGCAGCACAAGCCGACGGAATTGTCCGGCGGCGAGCAGCAGCGAGTAGCCGTCGCCCGATCACTGGCGAACGACCCGTCAGTCCTGCTGGCAGATGAGCCGACCGGCAACCTGGATTCATCCACCGGGACAGAGATCATGGAATTGTTCGCGGAACTGAGCCGTCGCGGCAAGACGATCATTCTTGTAACCCACGAGTCGAACATCGCCGCTTACGCCAGCCAGCATCTGCACATGCGCGACGGTCTGATTGAACGCATCGATGGAGACAAATAAATGCACCAATCCCGCGCCATCCGCAACATTCGCCTGGGCATCAAGAACCTCATGCTGCACAAGTTGCGGTCGATGCTGACGGTTCTGGGGGTGGTCTTCGGCGTCGGCAGCGTAATCGCGATGCTCGCCGTCGGCGAGGGCGCCAGCCATGAGGCGATGGAACAGATACGAAAACTCGGCAGCAACAACATCATCCTGACCGCGGTAAAACCCGTCGAGGATGAGCAAACCACTTCCAGCAGCGCCCACATGAGCATCTATGGGCTGCTGTACGAAGACGAGCAGCGCATACGCCAGACGATGCCGGCGGTTCTGCGAACCGTGCCGGTAAAACACGTCCGAAAAGAAGGCCGGCTTGGCGAACGGGCCATGGAACTCCGCTTAATGGGCACGACCCCTGACTGGTTCGACCTGGTCGCCCGCCCCGTGCTGGCGGGCAGGGTGCTCACCCAAATGGACTTCGACCGGCAGGCGCCTGTCTGCATCCTGACGGAATACGGCGCCCGGCGGCTGCTGGCTACGGAGCACACAATAGGTCAGAAACTGCGGATCGGCGGCGACTACTACGAGGTCATCGGGATCGTCCAGTCCGAGCAGTCCAGCGGCAACATCCAGACGCCCGACCAGAATGTCGATGCCTACATCCCCCTGAACGTCGCCCTTGCCCGCTTCGGCGACATCTCCATAAGGCGAACCGCCGGTTCCCAGGAAATGGAAATGGTGGAACTGCACATGATACTCGCTCAGGTGCGATCCATCGACCAGGTCGAGACCACAGCCGCCGCCATTCAGTCCATGCTGAATAAGTTTCACAAGAAGAAGGACTACCACATCAGCGTTCCCCTGGCCCTGCTTCAACAGGCCGAAGCCACCAAGCGAACGTTCAACATCGTACTGGGTTCCATCGCGGGCATCAGCCTCCTCGTCGGCGGCATCGGCATCATGAACATCATGCTCGCATCAGTAACCGAGCGGACTCGCGAAATAGGCATCCGGCGGGCCATTGGGGCCAAGCAGCGCCAAATCATCGGGCAATTCCTCATTGAGACGGTCGTGCTGTCCACCATCGGCGGTCTTATCGGGATTGTTATCGGCACGGCAATCCCCTGGGTGATCACTCGCCTGGCGGGCATGCCCACGATCGTGCCCGCCTACGGCATCGTATTGGCGCTGGGGGTCAGCGTGAGCGTCGGCATAGTATTTGGGCTTTACCCCGCTATGCGCGCCGCCAAACTCGATCCGATCGCGGCACTGCGCCACGAATAAACCGGACAAGTCTAAAAGCGTATCTCGAAACCGGTGAATCGACCCGTCGGAGAAGAAACCTGCTGGTCGATCCGACGGATGTAATGACCCATTTGCTCGCTTATTGCCTGGAGGAAGGCGTCTATCTGGTCGGGCGGGCCTTCGACAACGAGTTCCACCCGCCCATCCGGAAGGTTTTTTACATAGCCGGCCACGTCGAACCGCTCCGCCAGTCGCCTGGCCGTGTAACGAAAACCTACACCCTGGACAATTCCGGAAAAGTGGACCTGTCGGCATTGGCGGGACATTCTCGCACCTCGCTAATCGGTATAACGGGATTATAGAAGAAGAAGAAGAAAAAAAGATAGCGGGATTACAGGGATTACAGGATTTCAAGGATTTTAATTTTTGCTGAAAGAAACAGAAGAGAGACCTCTGAAAAACAGATTAATTCAACACAGAGACACAGAGGTACAGAGATAAAAAAAGAAAAAGATACGGATTTTTATGTTTTCTCTGTGTCTCTGCGTCTCTGTGTAGCATTCTGTCTGTAGTTTTTTCAGAACTCCCAAAAAACAGAATCCCTATAATCTTAAAATCCCTGTAATCCCGCTATCTTTCTTTTTTTTCTTCTTCGATTTGCCCGCCCCGGACGTGAATCGTAGGTTACATGTGAGCCAATTAGTTACGCTGTCCGAAGGACTCTGCGAGAAAAACTGATCGGTTCGGACCTTTCAACAAAGTGCAAAGCGTAACTGGAGGATAAAGGCACTCTAACAAAACCCCGTTCGTAACGAGTGGTCCGTAACGTATGTTTTGACGGACGATAATTTGTGGGCCGCGACCGCAAGGGAGCGGCAAGTCGCGCCGGAATCCGCTCCCTGGCGGTCGCGGCTCGCCCGGAACGATACGAGGTTTTGTTAGAGTACCTAAGTGAGGGATATGCTCTTCGGCGTCGCGCGAACCTCGTAGGTTCGTCATGTCGGGGAGCACTCTGCCTGAAGGAGGCGAGAAAATGTCACACAAAAGTCTGGTAGATATGTTAACATCACGAAGTGTTATAGTATGCGCACTGTTGATGATTTTTTCGTACGGGGCACAGGGTTCGCCGGTGTCCTTTGACTTGGGCGTTGAGTTCAGCGGGGGTACGCCCCCGGCCGGGGCGGCGCCGTGGCTGAACGCGACCTTTGATGATGGAGGCTCGGCAGGTTCTGTTATACTGACGCTTACAGCCACCAATTTGACCGGCACGGAGTTCGTCTCCAAATGGATGTTCAATCTGGACACCGGTCTGGACCCGACGGACTTGGTTTTCTCTTCGCCGATTAAAACCGGTAGTTTCAATAATCCCGACATCTATACCGATGTGGACGAATTCAAGGCCGACGGGGCCGGCTACTTCGACATCGAGATTGCTTTTGCTACCAGCGGCAGCGGCGGGGGGAGCAAACGCTTCGGCGCAGGCGATGTCGTCGAGTACACCATCACGGGGATCGACTCGCTGACCGCCGAGTCCTTCAATTTCCTCTGCACACCCGCGGACCACGGCCCGTTCCCCACAGCGGCGCACGTTCAGGGCGTCGGGGACACGGGAGACGACAGCGGCTGGGTGACGGTTCCCGAACCGGCGACACTGACGATTCTTGGCCTGGGCGGACTGGGAATGCTTCTCCGCCGGCGACGGAAATAAGCGAATATCATCTGTCCGGTTATCGCTCGATGCGGGTGGGCTTTGCTCAGGCCCACCCGTATTTTTTAACCTCATCCGAAGGTTCAGAGTTGAGAACGAAATAATGGCGTA
>CAYUYD010000091.1:0-9205 GCA_964449105.1 uncultured Planctomycetaceae bacterium
TGAAGGGCAGTTCAGGCGTCAGTTGTTGCGAGAATTCTTCACCGTCGTTTCGGCGCAGTCGCAGCCTGACGGGCTGCTCCTGGGGCGACCGGAGCAGTCGGCGGGCATCGTCGAGCGTCAGATAGGGCGATTCGATGTCATTAATGGCGAGGATTTCCATCGGCTCGAAGAGTTCGGCCTTGTGCGCCGGACTGTCCGGCAGAGGTCCGACGACCATAATCCTTCCGGCGACGGCGGTTATCCGCAGACCCGTATCCAGCCAGTTTCCCGCCACCCGGTTCCGAAAGGTCTCCGCGCTGTCGGGGGGGATGTAGGTGGAGAAATCATCGACCTGACCGGCCATACCCTCGATCGCGCCCCGGCAGGCCTGCCCGGCGGTCGGTGGAGTGTAACTTTCCCGCGAGATGAGTTCGTATGCCTTGACAGCCCCCGCCAGGTCGCGCGTGACGGGGTCCTGGGTGGAGATGTACAGAGGGTGACGGCGGGAAAGAAATAACGCCAGTCCCGCAAGAGACAAAGCAATGACCATCCAGATGAGATTGCGCCAAGACATTATGATTTCCAATTTTCGATTTCCGATTTCCAATTGGCAGAAAGAATCGACCCGGGTTCTTTCAATTGGAAATTGACAATTGGAAATTGGAAATCGAAATGGGCAGGGGCGGATTTGAACCGCCGACACCGTGATTTTCAGTCACGTGCTCTACCAACTGAGCTACCTGCCCGTGCCCGCACCGGTGGGTTCAACTTTACTGTAAACCATCCCCCTGGTCAAGGTCGGGGGAACATCGTGGCACGGGCGAGACGCCTGCGCCACGCTAATCTGACGGATGCTCCGCCCTGTAATTTACTCGCTTAATGACGCTTTGGCCCGAGAACCACACAATCACTGTCTGTTCCCACCGCCGGCGCATCAGGACTTCGTCCATTGTTACGTTCTTGATGCCGTAACCCATGGATATCTTTCCGGTTTCGTCCTGTCTCGGCATCTCCACGATAGTCATGCCCGCGACGAGCTCTGCGAAGTTCGCCTCCGTGGCCGGTTCGTATCCAATCCGCTGGACCAGCATCACCTTTCCCTGGCGGCGCAGGGGGATAACCATAGCGGGCTTCTCGGCGCCGGGTTCGTTCGGGTCGGGCGGAACCAGCGTAAATGCCGACTCGATGAACTGCTTATCCTGCCCGATGTCGGGGATGCTGGAGAAGGATATTTGCCCCGACCGAATATCCAGCGTCTTTCGGGAGAACGGCTCGGTTTCATTGAAATCGAGTTTTTTTGCGTTTGCGTCGGCCAGTTTTTTCAGGTCCCCGTCGGGCTTCTCAAGTTCGACCTTCATATCTTCGGCGACGGCGAGGGCCTTGTTGAAGCCGGCGACGGTCTTGAGGTCGCCGATGACCTGTTTGCGGATTTCCTGATCAAGATGCTGCGGGGCGTTGGCGGCTTCGGCATTTACCAGACGCCACAGGAGCCTTCCCTTGCGCGGTCCGGAAACGTACATGGTGTGGTCGAAATCGCCGCCGGGTTTGATCAGCGGTACGTGCTTTTGTCCCGCAGGCTGGAAAACCTCCGCTGTCGCAGCGATCGACAGCAGGCTCTGCCCGCCCGGTCCGGCTTCGGACTTAAGTCCGGCCTGACCTAACAATTCGTGGCGATAGACTTCCTCGAAGCCCACCATTCCCGTCCGCCCCGCCGAAACAGGAACAAGATTGACCGGTTCGGACGCAAAAATCACCCCGTCCATACCGTCGCATGTAACCCATTTGATAGGCGGACATTTGGCCTGTTCACCGATGCGATCCAGCGCTTCGCCGAGGGTGATGTCGCCCCACGGCTTAATTATGACGAGCACTTTTTCGTCGAGTGTGAATTTTTCGTGCTTTCCGAAAGGATAGACAATTTTCACTTTTGCGAGTTCTTCGAGTTCCTCGATAACCGTTTCCAAAGGGGCCTCGGCGAAGGGCAGCGAGACAACCTTGCGGTTCAGCAGGGCGTCAGCCGGGTGTATCATCGCCCTGGCGGCGGCGGAGTAAGGATCATCGGCATCGGAAAGTCGCTGTATCGTCCCCCTGGCAAGTAAGACGATACTGCTCATTCCGCCATCGACGGCTTCGGGCATGAAAAGCGGTCGGATTTGCGCCTTGGCCTGACTGAACGACTCTATGACGACTTCGCGGAATTTTTCCTCGACCGGCTCGTCCGGCTGGGTGTCGGTCGGCTGGGTGTCAACCGGCGCGGTGGAGGTCGTCGGGATCGGGATGCGATTTTTCAATTCGCCCTTATGCTCTTCCCAGTAATCCATCATCTTCTTTTCGAGCGGTTCGACGGCGCCGGCGACAGGACCTTCGTCGATGAACAACCACGCGACGTCCAGGCGATCGGGGAGGCGATAGCCGAAGCCGAACTCGGTCTTGTTGTCCGGGTCCCCGGCGACGAGGTGCTTGTACTGTTCGAACTGCGCGGCGACGGCATCTTCCGACGGCTCGGGCACGTCGGTGATGAAGTCTTTCGCCGGAAGCGCGACCATCGCCAGAGCGATGCGCTCCCACAAATCGCCGAAGTTATGGCGAAGTTCCGGAAGGGACGGCATCGTGTTCATTTCCGCCGTTTGGAACGCCGTCATCACCATAAGGTAATTCGCCACTGCCTGTCGCAGATGTTTTTCGGTGTATCCTGTATCTCGCAGATCGGCCAATTCGCGCCGGTACGCCTCGCCGGTAAGCCCGGATTCGACCAGAAAGGACTCTACCTCGCTTTCCCTTATGGTGATGCCCATCTGCCTGGCTTCGCGCAGCAGCAGCATCCAGGCCAGACCCGCATTCTGGTTGCGGTTAATCTGTAAGAACGCCACGAAGGCGCCCTCGCCGATACGCCGACCCATCCCCATCCCCAGCGACCGGCGGAGAAGGTTGAGGTCAATCTCCGCCGCCTGTTGCATGCGAGTGGTAATTTTCTCATCATTGATGTAGCCGATGACTGTATCACGGTCCTGCCCGCCGCCAAAATGCTGAAAAAGCGACGGTATCAGAAACGTAACCATCAGCAGCACCATGAACACCAAAACCATTTTTTGCCGGCGACGAAAGAAACCAAGCGCCATGATATTACTCCGTATCAATCATTCATTCAGTTGCGATGAAACCTCACAAGTATAAGCAGATGAAGAGGCATTGCAATGACTAATGACCAATGTCCAATGACCAATCAATGACCAATGACTAATGTCTAAATCTACCGAGGAGCGTTTGCGTTTCCCCCGGCGGTTTTTGGCATTAGGCATTGGTCATTAGACATTATTTAGACATTGGTCATTGGACATTGGTCATTTATCCTTTGATTACACCCATTGGACGAAGGCGGGCTACCTTCCGCGCCAGACCGGCGGCAACGACCACATCGACGACGTTGTGGATGTCCTTGTATGCGTCGGGCTGTTCTTCAGCCAGGCCCGACCGGCCTCGGGCGCGGGCGATAATACCGGCGTCGGCGAGTTCCTTGTCTATCCGCCTGCCCTGCGAGGCGCGGATGGCTGCCTTTCGGCTCATTACCCTTCCTGCGCCGTGGCAGGTCGAGCCGAACGTCTCGCGCATCGCCGCGTCCGTACCGACCAGGACGTAACTGGCTGTGCCCATGTCGCCGGGAATCAGCACCGGCTGACCTATCGCGCGATACCGCTGTGGTAATTCCTCATGCCCCGGCCCGAAGGCCCGCGTAGCGCCCTTGCGATGGACGCACAATTGACGCGGTTTTCCGTCCACCTCGTGCGTCTCGATCCTGGCGATGTTGTGGGCTACGTCATAGACCTGACGCAGACCCAGCGACTCGACCGATGCCCCGAAATGATGCGCCATCGCCTTGCGCGCCAGGCGGGCGAGCAACTGGCGGTTGGCCCAGGCGTAATTGGCGGCCGAACGCATCGCCCCAAGATACCGCCGGCCCGGAGAACTATCCACAGGGGCGCAGACCAACTGGCGGTCGGGAAGGTCGATGCCGAACTTCTCCGGCGCTTTCCGAAGAGATTTGATAGCGTCGTCGCAGACCTGGTATCCGAAGCCGCGGGAACCGGAATGGATCATCACGCATACGCCACCGACGGCGAGTTCCATAGCCGCAGCGGCCTGCTCGTCGAATATTTCCTCGACGACCTGGACCTCGACAAAGTGGTTTCCCGCCCCGAGCGTTCCGCACTGGTCGCGTCCCCGGCGATAGGCGACCGGCGATACGGCGTCAGGGTCGGCCTCGGCCAAAGCCCCGCCTGCCTCGGTGGCCAGGAGGTCCGCTTCGTCGGCAAGGTCCCTCTCGGCAAGGTATTTCGCACCGTCCAGGCATATCCTACGGAGTTCGGCGTCGGAGAATTGGAAAGGCCCGCCCACGCCGACGCCGCAGGGGATGTCGCGGAACAACTGGTCAACCAGCGCCTTTATCTGCGGGCGAACCTGCTGGACCTTCAGGTCGCTTCGCAGCAGGCGGACGCCGCAGTTGATGTCGTATCCCACCCCGCCGGGCGAGACGACCCCGCCGGCGGCGATGTCCATCGCAGCGACGCCACCGATGCAGAACCCGTATCCCCAGTGGATGTCCGGCATGGCCAGAGACGCGCCGACGATCCCCGGAAGCGTCGCGACGTTGGCGACCTGCTCTGCAGCCTGCTCGCCGCGAATGTGGGACATAAGTTTCTCATCGGCGTAGATAATCCCATCGACTCGCATCCCAGGCCGGGATTCCTTTGGTATCCGCCAGCGATATTCGTCAATCCGCTCGATCTTTATGTTTGTCGCCTTGCCCATAAAGCACCTCAAGATCGGCCACAGAGGCGCAGAGAACACAGAACAAAAAATTTATTCTATTTGTTCTCTGTGATCTCTGTGTCTCTGTGGCGAATTATATGTCCAGAATCACTCTTCCAATCCATCCGTCGCCTTCGCGGGCGACTTTCAGTTGATGATATGTAACTGCCTTGATTTCGTCGCCCAGTTCGTGCCGGGCGGGGTCGTAAGGCTCGCCGACAACTTCGGCGGCTACGGACGTCTCATCAATCCGCTCGACGCTGACGCGGGCAATAAGGAGTTTCTTCAGGTTGAACAGCCCGAGCAGTTCGGCCAAATAATCCACCAGAAGCGATTCGACGTTTTCGGACTCGACCCGGATTTGCAGTCTCTTTTGCTTCTTTACCGACCGGCGGGGGCAGATTACCTCGGCCAGACCTTCGCCCATCGCTTCGAACAGTTCGGCCAGTGTGTCGGCGCGTCCTTCCAGACCCATGTCGGCGGTGTGCTCGAATGTCCGGCAATGTTTGGTCATTTCCTTGTCCGTCTATGATTTTAACCGGAGTAATGATAAAATACCCGTATGATCCTCGGTTCGCACCTCAGTATTTCCGGCGGGTTGCACCAGGCGCTGGAGGTTGCTGCCGGTTACGGGTTCGATTGCGTAGCCATGTTCGTCCGCAACCAGCGTCAGTGGCGCGCCGGGGCGCTGAGCGACAAAGCGATTGCGACGTTCCGTGAGGTCCGCCGGCAGTCGGGCCTTGCGCCTGTGGTCGCGCACGGGTCGTACCTGGTGAACCTCGCCGGCAAGGACGACATTCGCCGAAAGTCAATCGCCGCGATGCGCGACGAACTCGACCGCTGCGAACGATTGGGAATTGAGTACCTGGTGTTTCACCCCGGTTCACACGAGCGGGTGGATGAAGGCATAGTCCTGGTCGCCGATGCCCTGAACGAAATCGTCACGGACTGCCCGGGGCAGACGAAAATCCTCATCGAGACCACCGCCGGGCAGGGCAACTACCTTGGGCGCACCTTCGAGCAGATTTCCGACATACTGGCGAGGCTGGAAATGCCGGAGCGGTTCGGCGTCTGCCTGGACACCTGCCACGTCTTCGCAGCCGGCTATGACATCCGAACGCCGGAGGCTTATCGCCGGACCATGGACACCTTCGACAGGGTTATCGGGATGGGGAAACTGCCGGCCATCCACCTGAACGATTCGGTCAAAGGCCTGGGAAGCAGGATCGACCGTCATGCCCATATAGGACTGGGGCAAATCGGACTGCAAGCCTTCGCTGAGATTGTCAACGACCCTCGCCTGGCGGACCTTCCGATGATCCTCGAGACGCCCAAGGGCGCCGACGAAGCCGGGCGGGACTGGGACGAAGTCAACGCGGCTGCGCTGCGCGGGCTGATTCGTTAAAGCATCGCCTTTGCGCATGCGACGGTGTTGGCAAGGAGCATCGCGACGGTAACAGGTCCGACGCCGCCGGGGACCGGCGTGATTGCGCCGGCGATTTGGCTGGCGCCCTCGAAATCCACATCTCCGACCGTCTGCATGGCGTCTTTTCCTTTCTCGTTCCTGACCGGTTCGCCGTTTTCGTCGAACCCCCTCGGTATGCGGTTGATGGCTACGTCGATGACCGCCGCTCCGGGTTTAATCATGTCGGCCTTTATCAACGGGGCCAGGTCGGGAACCTTGACGTTCTCGCCGGCCTTTTTGGCCCGGCTATAGGCCAGCCATCGGGCCTGGGAAACGCCGGCTGCGACTATCAGCACGTCGGCCCGGCGGGTGTGCGAGGAAAGGTCCTTGGTGGCGACGTGGCAGACCGTTATGGTCGGCGAGGCGTTTGGGCTTTGAAGCAGGATCATGGCGATGGGTTTTCCGACGATCTCGCTGTGTCCGACGACGACGGCATCTTTACCGGCCAAATCCGGACAGGTGCGCTTCAACAATTCCACAGCCGCCATCGGCGTGCACGGCGCGACAATCCCGCTGCCGTAAAACAGTCTTCCCATGTTTTCCGGGTGCATGCCCTCGACGTCTTTGGCCGGCGAGATCGCCACCTGGACCCTGCGGGCGTCTATCTGCTGAGGCAGGGGCATCTGAAGGATGATTCCGGTCGTCTTGGACGAGGCGTTCAATTCGGCGATTTTTCGCAGCAGGTCGTCCTGTGAGATTTCCGCCGGAAGGTTCAGCAGTTCGTACTCGATACCGACCGATTCGCACGCCTTGGCCTGCATGTTGGTATAGACTTTCGAGGCTGGATTTTCCCCGACCTGCACAGCCGTCAGGTGCGGTTTTCTTCCGGCCTTGGCCAACTCGCCCGCATCCGACGCAACCTGCTTCCTGATTTCATCGGCGACTGCATTTCCGTCAATAATCTTCGCAGACACTTCTTGTGCCTCCATTAACACCTTTAGAGGTTCAGTGCATTATAGACCGTCATTACCGGTTCGATCTTGTTGAGGCAGTAGAGGTGCAGCCCCGGCACGCCGTTGTCCAGAAGGTCCTGGCACTGTTCGATGGCGAACTCTATGCCTCTTTTTAATGTTTCTTCCGGGTCGTCTGCCAGCGGTTCGAAGATGTCCGTTACGGATTGCGGAATCGTCGCGCCGCACCTGTCGCAGAACTCGACAAGTTTGGGGTAATTGGTAATCGTCAGCATGCCCGGAAGCAGCCGCATTGTAACGCCTTCAGCCTCGACGCGGTCGCGGAATTCGTAATAGATGTCGTTGTCGAAGAACAGTTGCGTGAAGACGACTTCGGCGCCGGCGTCCTGCTTGATCTTGAGGTATTCGCTGTCGAGTTTTTTCGTCGGCGTCTGTGGGTGTCCTTCCGGAAAGCCCGGCGCGCCGACGCAGAAGAAGTCGCCGTGCTCGCGGATCATTTTTATCAACTCATAGGCGAATTTTGGCTCATCGGGTCCCGGTTTGTAATCCGGGTTATCGGCCGGCGGGTCGCCGAGCAGCGCCAGGATGTTCCTTATGTCCGCTTGCTTGAAGTTTTCAAGGGCATTGCGTATGTCGTCGTATGTGTGCTGGACGCACGTGAAGTGATGGACCACCGGCAGGGCGAAACGCTTTTGCAATTCGACGACTATCTGGAAGGTTGCGTCTCTGCTGGAACCGCCGGCACCGTAGGTAACGTTGAAAAAGTCCGCGACTTCGGCGAGTACGGCGGCGGTATCGTAAAGTTTCGCAATACCCTTCTCTGTCCGCGGGGGAAAGAACTCAAATGAAATCGTACGCTGCTTCTCGGCGAACAGTTCGGTAAGTTTCTTCATCGTTCATGTATCTCCAAAAATGTCTGAACATTATCAAATGGGCCACAGAGGCACAGAGGACGCAGAGAAAAAAATAGAATCAAAAAACTTTTTTCATTTTTTTGTTTCTTTTATTCTCATGCCTCTGTGTTCTCTGCGCCTCTGTGGCCTCTTTCTGTTAGGGGTTAAAAAATCCCTGTAATCCTGAAATCCCGCTATATTTATTGTTGTAATTCAATATCAGAACATTCCGACGACATTTCCGTTTTCGTCGAGGTCGATGTCCAAAAACGCCGGTCGGCTCGGCAGGCTGGGCATTGTCTGCCTCTTTCCCAGCAGCGGGAAGAGGAACCCCGCGCCGGCAGAGATTCGCACCTCGCGGACCGAGACGGTAAAACCGCGCGGCACGCCCTTGAAATTCGGATCGTGCGACAGCGACAGATGAGTCTTGGCCATGCAGATCGGCAGGTGCGCCAGGTTGTTTTTCTCGTACAGGGCGATCTGCTCTTCGGCCTGGTCGGAATAGGTAATGGCCCCGGCGAGGTACACCTTCCGGCAGATCGTCGCGATCTTTTCCCTGATGGGCATCTCGTCGGGATAGAGCAGGCGGAGTTCCGACGGTTTTTCGCAGGCTGAGGCGACGGCTTCGGCCAGTTCGGCAGCGCCTTTTCCGCCTTCGGCCCAATGGTTGCAGAGGACGGCGGCTTCAGCGCCGGCTTCGTCGGCTGCCTTGCGGGCCAGTTCCAGTTCGGCGGCTGTATCGGTGGGAAATTGATTGACGGCGACGACGACGTGCACGCCGAACATTTTGGCTATCTCGATACAGCGGACCATGTTGCACAGACCCGCTTCGAGAAGTTCGAGATTCTCGTGCGTGTATTCTTCGGCCAGGGGCTGGCCTGGGATAACGCTGGGTCCGCTGCCGTGCATTTTCAAAGCCCGGATCGTGGCGACCAGCACGACGCAGTCCGGTTTCAGGCCTGAGTATCGGCACTTGATGTCGAAGAACTTTTCCATGCCGATGTCGGCGCCGAAACCGGATTCGGTAATGACATAATCGGCGAGTTTCAGCGCTATGCGGTCGGCGATGATTGAACTGTTTCCGTGGGCGACGTTGGCGAACGGACCGGTGTGGACGAAGACGGGCTGGCCTTCGAGCGTCTGCATGAGGT
>CAYUYD010000092.1:0-9110 GCA_964449105.1 uncultured Planctomycetaceae bacterium
TACATGGCTCTTGTAACCAATTGAAACTATTCGACTTATAACCGGACAGTAGTGTACACAGACATGCTATTCAATCCCTTGCAAAAGGTGGGTGGTTAGACATTAGGTATTAGTCATTGATTAGACATTGGTCATTGGACATTGGGCATTAGTCGTTACCTGTCAGGCCCGACAAATTCGCTTGGCCGGGCTTTTCGCCGCTCTATCCGGGCCTTGGACCGGACCAGAAGGACCCCGCCGGCGACGATGACGGCTCCGCCGAGCATCTGTATCCAGGCCATCTTTTCACCCAGGAATATCCACGCACCTATGTAAGTCAGGAACGGCGTAGCCATAAGCATCCCGGTTGAGATCACCGGTCCCAGGCCATGAATACCACGATAATACAGCAGGTGCGAGAAAATCATCCCCACCACACCCGATGCCGCCAGGAGCAGCCATATCTTAACGGTCTTGTCGCCCAGCCCGCCCAGGGCCGAATAATCGCCGAAAACGAGCATCAGCACCAGCAGCGCAGCGGAGGTGTAGAGACTGACAACTCCAAAACTCAGCCTGAGGGGGTATCCGCCCAGGCATAGACGGATGCTCACCGCATACGCGCCCCAGAAAACGGCAGTAACGACGAGTCTTCCCATTCCCGTCAGAGACGACTGCCCGCCGGACAGCATCTTCTGTAAGAACATTATGGCAAGTCCGCCGATGCACACTGCAGCGCCGATAAGGAAAAGGGGCTTTTTCGCCAGGAGGCGCTCGGTCGGTATCAGCAGGAAACCGAGCAGGACCGTAAAAAGGAAGGAAGACTTTGTAGTGAAGCCCATCGTCGCGGCCTCGACTTGATAGTATGGACTTAGCGCCCATCCCACCTGCCCGATGATGTTTATGACCGACGGGACCATTGCCGCCCGCCAGATGCTTTTGGCGCCGGCGCCGGCGGCGTGTTTTTTCACATCGGGCCGTCTCATCAATATCAGCACGAACGGCAGCAGCAGCATCGCAGCGACGGTATATCGCACTGCATTGACCGTCCACGCGTCGAGGTAATCCTTAAAGAACCTCAGAAAGATCGGCACCGACCCGTACGTGAATATCGAACAGGCTACGCAAAAGGTCGCTATCGTTGTGTCTTTTTCAGGATGTTTCATCGCTCAACAGAGTGAACCACAAAGAGCACAAAGAACACAAAAGAAAAAAGAGAAAATTCGCAATTCTTCTTTTCTTTGTGTCCTTTGTGCCCTTTGTGGTTCAAGTTTTTTTCGGCGCCGCCCCGCGGTCGAAAAAGAGCGTCGGCAGCGAGCGGGCCAGGCTGACGGGGTGATAGAGGCATTCGACTTCGCCCCGGCAGTTGTACCAGCAGTCCCGGCAGTCGTTTCCGCGCGCGGCGATGCGCAGCCGGCGCTCGACGTGGCGGATGTCGTCGCGGTAGAGGTTTCCGACGGGGCTGTTTCGCCGCTCGACGCAGATGGCTACATCGCCGTTTTCGTCGATATTGAAGAACGCACGCCCCGCCCGGCAGCCGGGAACGCCGCCGTTGAGGAACGTATCGAAAGCGGCGAGGTAATTCGGGTTGGAAAGGAAGTTTCCATACCGCCGGCGCAGGTCCAGCAGCCGCGGGCCTACAGCCCCGTCGTTGTGGAAATAGGCGGCAGAGCCGGTCTTTTCCTGCCCGTATGGCTGGACCATGAAATACGCGCCGCGTTCGGCTGACATTGCTATCAGCGGCTCGATCTGGTCGATGTTGTCGTCCATCAGCACGGCTATGACGTTGACCCGCTGCCATTTGTGAACGCGTGCGGCGTTGAACATCTCGACCGCCCGCCAGGCCTGTTCCGCTGCCCCGACCATCCCGCGCCGCTTGTCGTGGCGGTCGGCGTCGGCGTAGTCGATGCTGACTGATGCGCCCCACAAGCCGGCCTGCATCAGGTCGTGGGCGAGTTCCGGCGTCAGAAGCCAGCCGTTGGTCGTAAGGAATGGGAAGTGATACCGCCCGACTGCCCGGACTATTTCCGGCATGTCCGTCCGCAGCAGCGGCTCGCCGCCGGCCAGGCTGATAAGCAGCGTGCCCATCTGCGCGAGTTTGCGAGAACCCTCGGCGTAGGCCGACACCGGCGGCTCGTCGGCCTCATCGGCCGAGAGCGCCCAGTAGTTGCAGAATCGGCAGCGGAAGTTGCACCGGTACGTTACCTGCCAGGCGCACCACAGCGGATGCCGGCTTGTCCACGCACGAAACAGCCGCCACTTCTTCTCGACCGAACTTATTGCCGTATCTTTCATAAGCAACACGATAAGTGTATCGCCCCGCCCCCGACGCCTTCAAGGAAGAACAACGGCTTTCCCATATTCCGTGATTGGAAAATCGCCGACTAACGTCTATAATGACGCATGAAAGGACAAGCGATATGGTAGTGAAAGACGTTGCTAAAAACGTGATTGATTCGCTTCCCGATCAGGCAAGCATGGACGATATTATTCATGCCCTTTATGTCAACGCCAAGTTCGAGCATGGGGAGCGGGAAATTCGGCAAGGCCAGGGCGTCCCGCACGAGCAGGCCAAACAGAGGCTGCAAAAATGGGTCAAGTAATATGGTCGCCGTCCGCGTTGGACGATGTTGACGCCATTGCAGAATACATCGCGCGCGATTCTGTGGATCAAGCGGCGCTTTTTGCGGCCAGACTGATAGATGCAACAGACCGGCTGGCCGGTTTCCCGCAATCAGGACGAGTCATTCCGGAAATTTCAAATCCATCCTGCCGTGAAATCCTCGTAGGTCCCTACCGCATCATGTATCGTATCGAAAACGATGATGTCTGGATTACCGGCATTATACACGGAGCGCGAAACTGGAATGCCTGAACCTCTTAAACCCGTTCCGTTGAAAAAATCAAGAAGGTACTGGGGAATTAATTGCTCCGTCACCGTATCCCCGGTTTGGTCGCCTGCCACGCTTGCGGCGTGATCGGAGGCATGTTATGCTGCAAAGAGGCGTGGCCTGAAGTGCGGTACCCAATAGGATAGTCAGGGATGGGTTAGAAAGATGATGTTCTTTTTTGAACTGCTACTGTCAGTGATTCCCCTACCATTTCTTCTGGGCGCTGTCTTGCTCCTCGGGATCTGGGCTTTTCTGCTTCTGCACAAGAGTTTCGGTGCCATCGTGGCGGTGGGCCTCATGTCCGTGGTCGAGATCGTCGTGTTGCTTGCTTGGCTCATGCCGATAACCGCAGCTGCTGTATTCAATCAGTACCCACTCGACCTGAATGCGAAGGTCTTTCCCCCTTCTGTCGAGAATCTGGTCATGCCTTTCGTATGGGTCGGCATCCTTGTCTCCATTGCTGTGGCGGCGTGGCGCGGATTCGTCGTCAAAAGGCAATCTCGTGGACGAACCTCCGTGCTCCACGTTGCGATTTGGACCGTTGCTCAGTTGGTCCTACTATCAGCAGTGTGGTGCAACTTGAACAACTTCCGCAGGATGCCGCGCGACCCTTTCAACGTAGAGTCTGTCTCTCCCAACGGGATGTGGACGGCTCGACTTGTTCCAATGAATTGTTGGATTGACCGCAACGGCTTGGTGATTGTGCGGCACCGCGGCACTTTTTGGTGGCGTCCCGTAGCCGACCTCGGGGACATCTTGACAGAATGCAATCAGGTACGATTCGAGTGGAAGACCGATTCATCGGGTTTTGTTTTGCTCGGCCACCACCCGACACGAAATGAAGATTTGCGTTTACTTGACTACGACTCGTTTTGATTGACCGCCTGCGGGACGTATCCTGCTTCGACGGGTGAACCGTCGGTTTTGCGGATGGTGGGCATAGGGTTGGCTTTTTCGTGGTTCATCAGTTGCAGTTCGAGGGCCTTTTGCTGGTCGGGCTTGAGTGTTTTCCAGCCCAGCCTGCCCCGGCATTTTGGGAAGGTTGAACATCCCAGCCAAGGCCCGCGAGCGCCTCGGCGGAGGTTCATCGGCTGGCCGCACTTCGAGCAGACAAGGTCGGTCTTCAGCGGCGGAGGCGAGGGTAGTTTGACGCCGCCTTTTTTGTCCAGGTTCACAATCCCATCGCAATCCGGATAGTCCGGGCAACTGAGGAACGGCCCATACCGGCCATTGCGGAGCATCATCGCCTTGCCGCACTTCGGACAGGCGATATCGACGTGCTTCGCCTCGATCTTCTTGCCCTCCTTATCGACAGGGAAGGTGGTCTTGCAGTCCGGGTAGCCGGTGCAGGCGAGGTATTTGCCGTTCTTGCTCCAGCGATAGACCATCGGCTTGTCGCATTGCGGGCAGGCGTATTCCGACGGTTCGACCTCCGCCTTGGCGTGGACCATCTCTTCGCCGGCCTTTTCCAGGTCGGCCTTGAAAGGACCGTAAAAGTCCCTCAACACCGTCGTCCATTCGGCGCGTGCCTCCTCGACGTCGTCGAGTTTGTCTTCCAGCCGGGCTGTGAATCGCAGGTCGAAAACGTCGGGAAAGTGTTTGACGAGTTTGTCGGTAACGACCGTTCCCAGATCGGTGGCGTGGAATCGCCGGTCGATCTGTTTGGTGTATTCGCGATCCTGAATTGTCTTGATGATTGCGGCGTAAGTGCTTGGTCGGCCTATGCCTTCGGCTTCGAGGGTCTTTACGAGCGACGCCTCTGTAAATCTCGGCGGCGGCTGGGTGAAGTGCTGCGTCGGGTCCATCGCTACCGGCGCGACGGGCGCACCTTCGCGCAGCGACGGGAGTATCTGCTCGTCGTGTCGCGGCATTCCGGCGACCTTGAGGAACCCGTCGAAGATAAGTTTCCGCCCGCCCGCCTTGAATACGGCCTTTCCCGATTTCGTTTCGGCTGCGACGGCGATTTCGGTAACCGCCCACTCCGCCGAGGACATCTGGCAGGCAACGAACCGTCGCCAGATAAGGTCGTAAAGCCTGAACTGGTTCTGGTCGAGCACGCCGGCAAGCGATTCGGGCGTACGGGTAACGTCGGTGGGACGGATGGCCTCGTGAGCGGCCTGGGCGCGCGGTCCTGAACGGTAAAAATTGGGCTTTTCCGGAAGGTAACGCTTACCGAAGGTCTCGTCGATGAACTCCCTCGCCTGCCCGACGGCCTGGGCGGAAAGGTTCATGCTGTCGGTTCGCATGTATGTAATCAGCCCGACGCTTCCGGAGCCGGGGACATCGACGCCCTCGTAGAGTTGCTGGGCGATTCGCATCGTCCTGCTGGTCGAGAACCTCATGCGGACCGAGGCTGCCTGCTGCATCGTAACGGTAGTGAAGGGTCCGGGCGGATGGTTCCTGCTGGTGCGAACACCGACCGACTCGACCGCGAATTCAACCCCGGCTGCGCGGTCCACGCCTCCGATGATTGTTACGCGGTTCCGGGCAGGGCCTTTGGCGTCCGGGTCCTCGCACTGCTCGACATTTTCGACCTTAAACCCCAAGGCCTCGGCGATCTGCCGGGCGTCGGTAAGGTCCGGGCACTCGAATCGCTTACCTTTCCACTCCACCAGTTCGGCGAGGAAGGCGTTGTGTGCGGCGAGGAACTCGAACTTCCTGGCTTGTGTCGGCGGCTGAGACTTCTCGTCGGTGGTCGCCATGAACTGCTTCCATTGCGTTTCCAGTCCCGCAGCCGCAGACATATCGGTTGTGAAAATGGCCGACACCTTCCAGAACTCCTCCGGTACGAAGGCCTCGATTGCCCGCTCTCGCTCTACGACGAGGCGGACGGCGACGGTCTGGACGCGACCGGCCGACAGACCGATGGCGACCTTTTTCCACAGAAGCGGGCTGACCTTGTATCCGACGATCCGGTCAAGTATTCGCCGGGCCTGCTGGGCATCGACCTTGTTCATGTCCAGTTCGTGCGGGTCGGCGAATGCCGCCTGGATTGCCGATTTGGTTATCTCGTTAAAAACCACCCGTCGGATGCGGTCTTTGGGAATCTTCAGCGCCTCTGCCAGGTGCCATGCGATTGCCTCGCCCTCGCGGTCGAGGTCGGTCGCCAGATATACATAGGGCGCGGTTTTGCTGAGTTGTTTCAATTCGGCCAGGACTTTTTTCCGCCCTGTCAGCGGTTCATAGGTCGGTGCGAAGTCGCCTTCCAGATCGACGCCGAGGTCTTTGGTCGGCAGGTCGCGGACATGCCCCATCGACGCCTTGACGATGAAATCGCCGCCCAGGTAGCGGTTTATCGTCTTTGCTTTTGCCGGCGACTCGACGATGACCAGTTTTTTCCCCCCGGATCGAGCGGCGGATTTCCCGGCTGGGGGCTTGGTCTGCGCAGAGGGCTTCCGGCGGGGTTTCGTCGGCGAACCGGTTTTTACGGCTGTGGCATTCATCTGCAACGCCTTTTCGGCTTTCCCGGCAGGGCTACTTGAAGATAAAAAACGGGGGTAATGTTTGGCGCTAAGGGCGGACTTGTCAAGCATTTAGTCCGTCGCCGAAGATTCCTCGGAAAAAATCCCGCACCGGGTCGTGTAAAAAGCCCAGCCATTCGAATGGCTGGGCTTAGTCCGCGTTTTTGCATAACTCATTCTAAATACTCGGCTTACACATCGCCGTTTTTGGCGATGGCCTGGTCTTCGTAAGGCCCCATCAGTCGGCGGTAGCATTCCAGTTGGCAGCAGGTCAGCACGCCGCCGATAAAATCCTGCGCGCGGGAATACCGCATACCCTTTGCCTCCAGATACCGCTTGATGACCGAATATATAATGTAATTGAGATGCCCCTTGGCTGCGTCGTCGTCCAGGGCGGTCAACTTCGCAACGACATCCTCAATATCCTGTTCGTATTGCCCCCGGTCTTTCTGGGGTATGTATGGCATGAATCTGCCTCCCGTTTATCTGTGATGTGTATCCCGTTATTTAATGAAACTAAAATAACCGAATCGTTATTATAGTTTTTCGCCAAAAACTATAATAACGAAGAATGCCCGTAATTACCTGCTACCGTGAGTTGGATATCCCGATCAGTTTTTCCAGTGCTTCTGCGGCGTTTCCGGAGTCGATTGCCTCGGCTGCCAGGCTCATGCCGTCGGCGTTTATGTTAGTCTGAGGTCCTTTTCAATATGCTTCTTGATTCGCTCGGCCTTCTTCTTAAATTCGTTTCGCCAATTTCTCTTTAAGTGTTCTTGAGTTGCTGCCTCAACCTCACTTGGAAAGAGTACAAATAAACGAACGACGCGGAAGGTAGCTTGGCTAAGCGGGTTGAGCTGGCTCGTTTTGTCGTCTATGAGATAGGTCGAGGTTTCGTCCGTATTGGCTACCTTGATGACCTTGGTCATTTGTTTGGCTCTATCATTCGTTGGGTCGTCCATCTTCACCTGTTCGTCCGAAAGTGTGGAATATAGACTTGCCTCTTCAAGAGAGCGAGGTTTGGAATCTCCCAAGACCCAGAAATCTGGGTCAATATTGAATTTTTCGGTCCATTTTTTAATCCTCTGTGGGATTTGTTCTGCAAACAATTTGATTTTTTGCCCCTCTCCATCTTTAACATCAGCCACTCCTTCGTAGACGCATCTTGGTTTAATTCGGTTAAGAATCGCACAGGCCATAATGTTCTCTGGGGAATCGAGTCTCTTTGCTAAAGCCAACTGCCTAATCTTTTCATTGATAAAACTGTCGTCAAAGTGGAGAAATTCACTTTCATTTTCGACGATCGAATATATTTTTTTTGCGCTATCCGGAAGAGTCTTGTTCTGGACCATTCGCTCCAATAAACGCACGATGAGCGCCTCCATTCCCATGACAGTTTTTTGAAATACTATTTGCCCATAGTTGTACCATCTGCTCAGCAGAAAATGCTCTGTCGATGGGATCGCTTTAGGGCTAATACAGAATTCGCCTTTGGAATTGATGCTTACGTTACGAAGAATGTATTCCAAATCGATTTTGCCGTAGGGAACGCCCGAATAATGAGCATCTCGCAACATGTAGTCAAGACGATCAACATCAAGTCCGCTGGCGGCAAGTTGGTTATAGAACCTTATTGGGTGTCGTCCTTGAAATATCTGAGCTATCTCAAGAGGATCGTTTCCATAGGTTTTCAGAACTGAAGAAATATCCTTCCTTTTCGTTAGAACTCGTTGCCCGATTTCTTCGTGTCCTGGATAGCTACCGGGTGCTCTTTCGGCCTTTGGAACATTCCTCTTGGCACGAATTTCATCAGTCTTTACCTCCGGGGGTAGCGGCACTTTCTCCATCAGATGTGAGTAAGGATAGTGTCCAATATCGTGAAGGAGTGCTGCGAGACGAAGCTTTTGAATATCTTTTTCCTTCAGTCTCTCTCCGCGCAGGTGTTCTGTTAAACGGCACATGATCGAAAACACCCCCAGACTATGTACGAAACGACTGTGGTCGGCGCCTGGATAAACCTGGCTTGCCATCGCAAGTTGGCGAATTCGTCTCAGTCTCTGGAAACTGGGAGTGTCTATGACATCGACTTCGACTTGGTTCAGATCTATGGCACCGTGTACCGGGTCGAGAATATGTTTGGTACCCATCCCGATAGATCCTCATCGACAGACTACCTGGTTTCCCAAAGGCCGTCTTTTTTAAGCACATCGCAAGCCTTCACGGCTTCCGCTTCTTTAAAGAGACGTTTCTTTGCTGGTGGAAGTTGCCGGTAAAGCCAGTTGGAATCTTCGCGGTTCTTGTCGTCTTTGGGCGGGAAGTACATCTCGTGACGATAGAAATACATTGACGCGAGGAGTTCAAGCCAGTTCTCCTCAGAAAACCCGTCCGCCCCGGGCTTTTCTTGCAGCATCTCCTTGATTTTCGTAATGCGATCCTTTGTTTGGGTGCTGAGACGAAACCCTTTGTATGTTTTGTCTCCTTGCTCGCAGAGTTTCACAACATCTTCAAATGCCGCTTTTGTAAGTGATGGTGAGTATGGGCCGCGAAGGTACCAACCGTAATGAAACTTGGTGGACATCCCAAGTGCTTGCAGCAGGTACACACTTTTTTGAAACTTCAGGCGTGCAGAAAACGTTGATAATCCTTCGTCAATATTGAATTCTTTCATGATCAATCGAAGGAGGATGCCGCGGTCAGTCATTCCCATCGCTATTCTCCTAACACTGCCCTAACACTAGGCTCTGTCTGAAAAGTCTATCTGGTGGCTAATCGCAAATATCTGTGG
>CAYUYD010000093.1:0-8967 GCA_964449105.1 uncultured Planctomycetaceae bacterium
GTTCCCGGGTAAAGTGGGAGAACGGATTGGCGTGAGACGTGCATTGGCACGGCGTACAGTAACAGGGAAAGAAACATGCGCGAACATACAGCAAGTCCTGCAGAATCTGTTGTTACGGACCGGCTGCCCACGGCGGCTCCGAGAACGTGGTGGCCATTCTTCTTGGGCGCTATATCCCTTCTTCTGTGCATCTTGCTTGTAGCGGTCGAGCGGTTCATGGTTGTGCACGAGGAACTGCTGACGTCTAAGTTTCTCAGCGATAACACGGGCTGGCCAGAAAGGATTATTCCTGCTGTCCAGTTAGTTCTGGCCTTCCTCATGGGCGGGATGCCTTTGTTTCTAATTGATGGCGGTGTTAGCGTAATGCTGCGAAGACGCCGAGCGAAGGGGTCCTACCTTATCTATGGATGGATCAGCCTCGCATTTGTCGCGTTATTAACTGCCATCATGGTTTCACAGATAGTTTGGATTGCTCCTGCGTACGTTCAAAAAGAACCCGGGCTGATTCGGAAGCTTACGATTGCAACCATATCCGGTGGTCTTTTCCTGATCTATCCGGCCTTCCTTATGCTGTGGTTCCGGCGTCGCCGTATCCGCGACGAGGTGCGAAATTGGCGTTAGTGCGTAGGACGCCGGAGTTCTGGGGACACAATACGGAACTATTAAAATTTCCCTGTTTTCCGCTCGCTTCCGCTCGCGGCTCGTAAAGCTCACATCCGTCATTTCATTTCCGGCGCGGAACCGAGTACAATCCCTTTTCTATGTTGAGACGGTTGACGTTATTTCTGGCATGCGTTTGTCTGGCCGGCTGCATCCGGCGCGACCCCGGCCGGCTCTGGGTCGCAGGGGACATGGTCCACCTGACCGAGCAGACATCGGCGGATAAGTCCTGGAACGCCAGCTCGCCCCCAAGGGGCGAACGGGCGGTGAATCTTTTTTCCGCCGCCAATGAGACTGTCAGTTTCCAGTTGGTTCTGGATGCGCCGCCCGCCGGGCTGACGGGGGTGCGGGTGGCGGCCGGTCCGCTGACCGGGCCTGACCGGCGGGAAATCGTCGCCGACAACATAAAGTTGTTTCGGATGCTTCCGGTGGCGATCGAGCGTTATCCGGCCTGGTATCTCCGCCTGACCGATGCGCCCGTCAAGCCCGCGCGGTTTTACGACTCGCTGGAGCCGATTGGACCGAACGAGTCATTCAATGTCAGCCCCGGCGAGCGACTGGCCGTCTGGGTGGATGTCGCCGTTCCGCGCGACGCCCTGCCGGGCGATTACGTCGGGGTTGTTACTGTGCTTTCCAACGGGGTCGGAATGAATGCGACCATGGCGCTGAAGGTGTACGACTTCGTCCTGCCGGACGCCCGTCCTGTCGCGTGCCTCGGCGGTTTTTCCAATGAGACGATTTTTTCGGCCTTCGGCGGGTCCGTGCCCGTCCGCCTGGACGCGACGCGAAAGGACGTCCTCGCCGGCCTGACGATCATCCGCCAATTGATGCGGCTGGCGCACGAGCACCGCATAGACCTGTTCGACAAGTCGATCCGTCCGATCATCAAGCGAGACGAGGCCGGGGCTGTGGCGCTTCAGTGGGGCGAGTACGACAACATCGTCAAGCCGTACCTGGACGGGACGGCCTTCGCCGACCGTATCGGCGTTTCCGCCTGGCCTGCGCCTTTCCGGGCGTCTGGGCTTACCGGCTGGCCCGACCCGGCAAATTACGGCGGCATCGACACCGAAGCCTACCGCAAGACCGCATCGGCTGTCCTGTCCGAGACGGTCGGGCATTTTAAGACACTTGGTTTCGGCGACCGCCTGTTCGTCTGGCCCTGTTCGGACCCGCTTGGCCAGTCGGCATACGACCGTTACGCCGTCCTGTCGCGTCTGGTTCGTTCCGCCGGGGCTGAAACGCCGATTTTGACCGAACTTCCGCTGGACCCGCCCGCCCGGACCGGATGGAAACCTCCGAAGGATTTTGGTTCGCTGGCGGATATGTACGCCCCGCCGGCGCATCTGATCAATCCGACCGAAGTGAAGCGTCCTGCCGGTCAGGGTAATCTGCTGGCGGGACTTTGGCTGCGTCCGGGGCAACCGCCTTATCTGGGTAGTTGCGGCGTGCTGGGTTCGCCCGCCGACGTCCGCGCCCTGGCGTGGGTGGCGATGAAATACGACTGCCCCGGAATCTTCCTTCCCGAAGTGCTGAACTGGTCGAAGCAGGCCGGCGGCGAGGAAGACCGTCTGTTCTATCCCGGGAAAGACGCACTCGAAAATCCCGTCCTTCCTTCGGTGCGTCTCAAGCGACTCCGACGCGGGCTGCAGGATGCCGCCTATCTCTGGGTGCTTCGCCAGAGGGGCAAGGAGGCGGTGGCGAGGATAATGATCGACACGATGGTCCACTACGCCTGTCTGGCTGCGGCAGGGGACCATTACCTCGACGCCCGCCTGGACGGATGGGTCTCCGACGGGCAAATCTGGGTGGCTGCCCGCAGGCTCCTTGCCGAGGAGGTCCAATCGGCGGTGCATCCCGAAAAGGTCTCAAGCCGCCAACTCCTGGTTGAACAACTCGCCTGGAAGCAACTCCAGCAGCGTGCCTGCGGCGTCCGCGTCGAGCGAATTCGCTCTCGCGTGGAAATGCCGGCCGAGGGGCGTTTTCGCGCCGTCATCCGCGCCGAACTCTATAACCAACGGACCCATCCGGTCGAAGTCCAACTTCGCATCGCCGACCTGCCCACCGGATGGAAACCGATAACAAGCCAGGTCAGCCGGCGACTGGCGGGAAGCGAACTCGCCGTAGTCGAATTGTCCGCCGAAGGCGGCCTGCCACCCACCAGCCCGGACGCGAAAATGAATATCCCACTGGTGCTGACCACCGACCCGGACCAGGAGGTCGAGATCGCCGCCCGTGTTCCGTTCATCCGGGTCGGCCTGGCCGGGAACGACATCGCCATCGACGCAGACCTGAGCGACTGGCCCCTTCGTCCCGGCAACACAGCCGGTAATTTCATCATACTGGGGCGGCGAGGAAGAGGCGGCGAAGGACTCGCCCGGCGGCAGACAGCGGTCTTCGCCGCCCGCGACGAGCGGAACCTTTACCTGGCCTTCCGCTGCGACGAACCGGAGATGGGTAAAATCCGCGCCCGCGCCGACAACGTCGTCCGATACGAACAGTTCCTCGCAGCCGACGAAGACATGGTGGAGGTGATTATCGACCCGGGCAGGAAGGCAAAAAACGTCTCCGACCTGTATCATCTCGTGGTGAAGTGCAACGGCGTGGTCCTGGTCGAACGCGGCGTCGGAGCCGAAGAGCGCCAGGCCGGGCCTTGGCCGGTGAGGGTCCGGTCAGCCGTCGCAAGGGGCGAAAAACTCTGGGTCGTAGAGTTGACGATCCCGCTGGATTCATTAGGCCCGGACGCGGCATCGCCGATCTGGGGCATCGACTTCACACGGTTCGCCACCGAAGAGGCGGAGGCCTCCAGCTGGTCCGGCGCGGTAAGATATTTCTACAGCCCGGAAAACCTGGGTACAATTTATCTGCCGACGACAAAAGAATGAACCACAAAGGGCACAAAGAACACAAAGAGAAAAAGAGTTTTCGATTTCTCTGTTCTTTGTGTTCTTTGTGCCCTTTGTGGTTCAATTCGTTTTTTAGGGAGAGCGACGTATGAGCAATAGACTTGGATGGATTTTGGCGATTACTTTCGGCGTAGTTGTAATCGGCGTGCTCGTCAAGTCGATTGTGTTTCCTTCGCCGACGCCGCCGACGCGCGCGACGCTCGGAAAGGGGATGCTGACACTGCAAAAGCCCATCGAGCCCCTGACTGCCATACTGCCGGCGGAACCCGCCGATCCAGGCAACGCCGCCAATGATTACCGACTAGCATGGAAACTCTACGACGAAAACAAAGAAGCGCTGCAGAAGATATTCGAACATGAAAACGACGTGTATCTGGACAAGTACCGCTTGACGGACGAGGAAGTAGCATTATTAAATCGCATCGCCAGGCCCATCGCCGCGGGCGCAGCCAAAAAGGAAATGACTTACTACTCGCCTGAAAAGATGGATATTCCCTACTTCTCGGCGGAGGCTGAACAGTTCCAGAACCTTGCAGAAGTCCCGCAGATGCTGTTTGTCCACTATGTCGGCAAAGGTCCGGAAAGCTACCCCGCCGCCGAAAAGTGCATGTTCGATATTCTGGTGATGGTGCATCATATGATACAGGAGCGAGCCAGGATTGACATCGTTCGGACCGGCATCGGTTTGCAGAAGAACACCTGCGAGTTGCTGGAGCTGCTGTACGACAAGTGGAAAAAACCGGATCGCCTCAAGGCGGTCCGGAACTACCGCACAGGCCTGCGGGATATCAGCGGTATCTATACCGATCTTTACGCCATCATATGGCAGCTCAAGCGCCAACAGAGCGGCGCATTCGGACCACACCCCGGAGACATCTTCAACCTTGTCGCCAATCACGCCGACCGCGCCATTCGCGTCGAAGCCATTCTGGGCCTGGGCATGGTTAAACTTACCTGCAGCAGCAGGGGCGACCACAAGCGCGTCCGCGAACTGATTAATAAAAAACTCGCCGGCGACGACCCGATCGAGAAAGCGGCTGCAAAGTGCGCCGATGCGCTCGACCAGAAAGGCTTCAACCTACTGATAAAAGGAAAAGAGAAGGAGTAAAGCAAATGTTTATTGATGTCCATGGACACACAAGGATGTTTCCCGGCCCGCCGCGCGAAGGTAAAGCAACATACACCTTGCCTGAAGACCTTATTAAGCGCTATGACGCGGTCGGGATCGAAAAGGCGATTCTGCTGCCGGGGGTCAGCCCGGAATGTGGTTTCGAAACTCAGGCCGTCGAAGAGATTATCGAAATATGCCGGACCTGGCCCGACCGGTTCGTCCCGTTCTGCAATCTCGACCCGCGCGCGATGACCAATTCGCCCGATGCGCCGCTCGGCGACATCCTCCGACACTACCGCGACGCCGGATGCAAGGGCATCGGCGAGATTACCGCCAACCTGCCTTTCGGCGACCTGATGGTGCAGAACCTATTCCGGCACGCCCAGGAGGTCGGCCTGCCGGTAACATTCCACATCGCCGCGAAGATCGGCGGGATTTACGGGCTGTACGACGACCCGGGTCTTCCGCAACTGGAACGGTCGCTGCGGGCGTTTCCGGAGTTGAAATTCTTCGGACACTCGCAGGCGTTCTGGGCGGAGATGGCCCCGCTCGCCACGCCCGCCGACCGCTACGAATACCCGAATTACCCCGTTACCACCGAAGGCGTAGTCCCGAAACTGTTTCGGCGGTACCCGAACCTCCACGGCGACCTGTCCGCCAACAGCGGATGCAACGCACTGGCTCGCGACCCGGATTACGCCGTGAAATTCCTCGACGAATTCCAGGTTCGCCTGATGTTCGGAACGGACATCACCACCCCCGGAACGCCGACGCCGCTGGTCGATCTCCTGCTGAAATTCCGCGATGAAAAGCGAATCAGCGAAGAGATATTCCAGAAAGTAGCACGCGAAAACGCCGTCAGACTGCTGGGATTGTAACGGATCGAATGGACACTCAAAAAGCACGGGAGCGGCAAAGAAAGCAATCTTTCTTGCAATATAATGAGTATTCAGGTTAAAAGGAAACGCCCCCTTTGCAGGGGGCGTCGACCCGGAGATGCTATCTCCGGGGGGGTTATTACTACTACATTATACACTATCGTCTATATTCGTCAAGCGCGACGGCTTCACGCTCAAACGTCCGCCCGAATGGCGATAGCGTTTTTCTCTCCGGCCCGGAAGGCCTCTTCCGCGCGGTAACTGCTTCGGACTAAAGGTCCGGCTGCGACGGCCAAAAAGCCCATTCCAAGCGCTTCGGCCCGCATTGCGTCGAACTCGGACGGTTCGACAAACCGGGCGATCGGCGCGTGCTCCGGCGACGGGGCAAGGTACTGGCCCATGGTCAGGATGTCGCAGCCGACGTCGCGCAGGTCGCGCATCGCGCCGCGGACCTCGTCGCGCATCTCGCCAAGCCCGACCATCATGCCGCTCTTGGTCAGCAACTCCATCCCGACCTCCGAGGCGCGCCGCTTTGCGTAAGCGAGTACGTCGAGGCTTCGTTTGTATTGGGCCTGCGGGCGGACCAGCCGATACAGGCGCGGGACCGTCTCGATATTGTGGTTGAACACGTCAGGCCCGGCGGTCAGGACGGTGTCAATCGCGGCCCGGTCGCCCTGAAAGTCGGGCGTTAGAACTTCTATTGTGGTTTTCGGCAGACGATTTCGGACGGCGAGTATCGTCCTTGCGAAGTGCTCGGCTCCGCCGTCGCCAAGGTCGTCGCGGGTTACCGAAGTGATTACCACGTGCTTAAGCCCCAGCCGACCGGAGGCATCGGCCACCGCTTCCGGTTCGTCGTCCCGCAGCGGCGCGGGCTTGCCGGTCGGGACCGCGCAGAACCGGCATGAGCGGGTGCAGGTCGCTCCCAGGATCATGAACGCAGCCGTGCCGCGCCCGAAACATTCGGAAATGTTCGGGCAGTTCGCGCCGGAGCAGACTGTTTCCAGTCCAAGGCAGCTCATCAATTGTCGGACCTCGCCCGACCGTCCCGCAGGACCGATGCGCAGCCGCAACCACGACGGAAAACGACCGCGACCAATTGGTTTTACATCTGAAGACATCCTTGCTCCTCGCGCACACTATCGAACCCGAACACCTCGACCACACATTCTATTAAATGCCGCTTGACTTCGGCAATCGAAACGGGTCGGACCAGCAATTTTTCCATGCTGGCAACTTTGCAGCCGTCCAGGCCGCAGGGAACTATGAAATCAAAGTGCGACAGGTTCGTCGAGATGTTCAGCGCGAACCCGTGCCACGCGACCCACCGCCTGACGGCGATGCCGATGGCGGCGACTTTTTCGTCCCCGACCCACACGCCGGTAAGACCCTCTCGTCGTCGGCCCTCCAGGCCGAAGCGTCCAAGCAGGCGGATGATAACTTCTTCCAGGTCGCGGACGTACCCGCGGACGGTCCTTCCCCTGCGGGCCAGTTGCATAATCGGATAGCCCACGAGTTGTCCCGGCCCGTGATAGGTTACATCCCCGCCTCGGGCGGACTTGCGGACCTCGATACCCTCGCGCTCCAGCCGGTCCGGCGAGGCGAGGATGTGTTCGCTGCCGGCGCTTCGCCCAAGCGTGATGACCGGCGGGTCGTGCTCGAGGAGCAGGAGGTACGTTTGCCCGTTGTCGCCGGCGATTACCTCGTCGAGCAATCGTCGCTGGATTCGAAGCGCCGATTCGTAGTCGCATCGCCCAATGTCAAGATATACAAGTTTCGACATTTGCCTGGTGGTTTGTAACACATCTTCTGATGGGTGCCATGTTTTCGCCTGTAGCGCAGCGGAAGGCATAAACATGCCTACCCGCTTCGCGTGAAGGCATGGCACCCAACGTTATCACAGCGTGTGAATCGGAAAACCCAACCAGGCCTCGGCGGCTTCGCCGACCGCCTCTGCGAAGGTCGGATGGGCGTGGATTGTCCCGGCTACATCCTCGACGGTCAGTCCGCACCGTATGGCCAGGACGATTTCCTGTATGACGTCGGTGGCATGCGGTCCTATGATCAGCCCGCCGAGCACTTTGCCGGTTTGTGCCTCTGCGATAATTTTTACCTGCCCGTCAATCTCGCCGTAGGCGTGCGCCATTCCGCTGGCGCGAAGCGGAAATACAACCTCGCGGATTTTTTCGCCTTTCTCTTCGGTCAGGCCGACGGCAGCGACTTCCGGGTGCGTATAGACGCCCGCCGGTACGACCGTCCGGTCGTCGCGGACGTCGTGGCCTGTGGCGTTGTCGGCGGCTATGATCCCCATTCGAGTAGCAAGGTGTGCGTACTGGCGGACCTCTGCCACGTCGCCGACGGCGAAAATCCCCTCGACATTCGTCCGGCAGTGGTCATCGACGCAAATCACGCCGTCGGCCAGCTCCACGCCGACATCTTCCAGACCGATATTCTCGATGTTCGCCTTGCGCCCCACAGCCGCAATCGCGCAGGCGGCCTCGATGGTTTTCCCGTCTTCCAGTTCGACGGACACGCCGGAATCATTCGCCGTAACGCCGACAATCCGGCAGCCCGTCAGGACCGTCGCACCGCGTTTCTTGAGGCTTCGGGCGATAATCTTCGATGCTTCGGCATCGAGGCCGGCGACCAGGCGGTCGAGCATTTCGATAACCGTTGTCGGTATGCCCAGTTCGGCATAGACGGTTGCGAATTCGCATCCGATGACGCCGCCGCCGATGATAATGACGCTTTCAGGAAGACCTTCGGCGGTAGTGGCTTCGTTTGTGGTCATTATTCGCGGCGAGTCCCAGGGCAGGAAGTCGGGCCGAGCGGGCGACGAACCGGTGGCGATGATAATTGCGCCGCCTTTGACCTGTTCTGTCCCCCTATCGGTCCGGACGGCGACAGTATCGGCGGCAATAAGTCTTCCCCGCCCTCGGATAACATCCACCTTTCGGGCCTTCAGAAGCCCTTCGACGCCTTTTCGCAGCCCGGCGACCACCTTTGCGACGCGGGCCATATAGGCCCGTCCGTCCACGCCGGCGACGGCGCCGGAAAAACCGAATTGCGAGGCGCATGAGATATTATGATAAATCTCGCTGGCGTGGAGCATCGCCTTTGTCGGTATGCAGCCGACGTTCAGGCACGTTCCGCCCAGTTTATCGGCCTCGATGCAGCAGACCTTCGCGCCGCGGAGAGCCGCTCGCAGCGCGGCGGCATATCCGCCCGGTCCGGCACCGAGAATGATTATGTCATAAGTGGACATAGGTGATTCCTCTAACAGAATGAACCACAAAGGACACAAAGAAAACAAAAGGTTTTTTTGTTTCTTTTATTCTTGGTGCTCTTTGTGCTCTTTGTGGTTCACTCTTTTTTTTCGTCGGTTATTCCAGCGACGCCAAATCGGGTTTTCTTGCAG
>CAYUYD010000094.1:0-8958 GCA_964449105.1 uncultured Planctomycetaceae bacterium
TCGGGACGGGCGCCCCGGGGAGTCGCCCCTGGCAACGTTCCCCCCCCCCCCCCTTCTGCGAGTCAGGCAGCCCCTCATATCTCAGTGGGCGTCTGCTTCCATTTGTCCGTTGAACCGTTTATCCTGCACAAGCAATCAGCATTCAGCATTCAGCAGCAGACTTCGAGTATTTGCTTCCGGCTGATTGCCGACCGCTGACTGCTGACTGCTTAAAAGGGCATCATTATGATGATTAAGACCAAGATTGTCGCAACCGTAGGCCCGGCCAGCCGGGACGTGCCGATCCTGACGCGACTCGTCAAAGCGGGCGTGGACATGTTCCGAATCAACTTCTCCCACGGCACATTGGCCGAGCATGAGCAGGCGCTGAAAAACATCCGTCGGGTTTCGGACGACCTCGGCGAACCCCTTGCCGTCATGGCCGACCTGTGCGGTCCCAAAATCCGCGTAGGAAAAATTCGCGGCGGAGGGGTGCTGCTGGTCAAAGGCGCTGAAATAACAATTCAGCGTAATGCCGTCGAAGGCACGGTCAAGCGGATCAGCACCACGCTGCCGGAACTTATCGACAAGGTCCGCACCGGCCAGAAAATCCGCCTCGACGACGGGAAAATCGAACTGGAAGTCGTCCGCAAACCACGCAAGAACGAGGTCCTCTGCCGGGTCGTTACCGGTGGGATTCTCTCCGGCGGAAAAGGCGTCAACCTGCCGAAGACCAACCTGTCGCTGTCGGCATTGACCGAAAAGGACCTCGCCGACGCGAAATGGATCGCCCGGCGGGATTTCGATTACGTCGCCCTGTCGTTCGTCCGAAAGGCTGCGGATGTAAAGGCGCTGCGGAAGATACTCACCGGCGCAGGAAGCGCCGCGAGGATCATCGCGAAGATTGAAAAGCCCCAGGCCGTCAAGAACATCGACGCGATTATCGAGGCGGCCGACGGTATTCTCGTCGCACGCGGGGATATGGGCGTCGAGATGAACCTCTCCGAGGTGCCGTTTGTGCAGAAGCATCTGACCCGGCTGTGCAAGCAGGCGGGAAAGGTTTGCATCATTGCCACGCAGATGCTCGAAACGATGACCGATTCCCCCACCCCCACCCGGGCGGAGGTCTCCGACGTCGCCAACGCCATCCTCGACGGGACCGATGCCGTCATGCTCTCCGGCGAGACCGCCGTCGGGAAATATCCCGAAAAGGCAGTCAGCATGATGAACGATATCGCCCGCCGGACCGAACGTTATATTAATGAAGCCCGCACAGACCGCCGGCGGCGGGTGAATTTCGGCGGGTTGTCGTCGGAACAGGGCGAATCCCAGCCGGGACGAAAGCGGAAACAAGACGACGACCTCGTTGCCGTCGCGCGGGCCGCCTGCGCGCTCGTTCACAGCCAGGCCGTTCGCGCCGTCGTTACCTTCACGCTGTCGGGCAACACCGCGCGGGTCCTGTCGAAGATGCGCCTGCCTGTTCCGATACTGGCGCTGACGCCGTCGCTGCGGGTCATGCAGCAGGCCTGCCTGTGTTATGGCGTGTGCTCCCGCCGGGTCGGAATGTTCGAGCATACGCAGGAGATTCTGCCGGTGGCGGCCAGGGAGGTTCGCCGCCTCCGATGGGCGCACAAGGGCGACAAGATCGCCGTCGTCTCAGGCCGGCCGCTCCAAAAATCCGGCACGACAAACACGCTGGTCGTCCATACGCTGTAACCGCCCCGCAAGGGACGCCCCAAGGGGCGCTTGCGATTTCACCGCGAGGGGCTTACACTCGTGCAATCGGAGAACGATTAACGACAGGAGTAATTGATGAGCATCAAGGCAAGCGAACTTCGTCGCGGAATGGCGGTCAATCTCAAGGAGGGCATCTGGATTTGCATAGACAACCAGAAGGTGGCAAAGGGAAACTGGCGCAGCTACCAGGTCATCCAGATTAAGAACATCAAAACCGGCCAATTACTCGAGGACCGTTTTCGCACGGACGAGAACTTCGAGCAGGCGATGCTTGACCGCAAATCGTTGGTGTATCTTTACTCAGACGGCGACAGCCATATCGTGATGGACCCGCAATCATACGAACAGACACATATCCCCGCCGATCTGGTCGGCGACAAATCGGTTTATCTTGCGCCGGATATCCAGTTGGAGGTGTCCTTCGTGGACGGAAAGCCCGTCCTGGTCGAACTGCCGAACACCGTGGAGTTGACGGTCGTCGATACCCCGCCGCAGGTCAAGGGCTCAACAGCCACAAACCAGCTGAAGGACGCCGTATGCGATAGCGGAGCGAGGATTAAAGTCCCGCCGTTCGTGGAGAACGGCCAGGTAGTAAAGGTCGATACCCGCAGCGGGGAATATCTGGGTAGAGCGTGATGGGATTCCGTTGAACAAAAAAACAAAGAGAGCAGGATTATAGGGATTCAAGGATTATGGGATAAAAAATTACAAGAAAAATCCCTGTAATCCTGTAATCCCCATAATCCCGCTATCTTTTTTGTTTGGCCTGAACTATGGAAATCGCTATTGCATTTATCGTTGGTGTAGTTGTCGGTGCGATTATCGCTCTGATTGTCTGCGCGGTCCGCGCCCGCTCCGGGCGGGACGCCTTCGTAGCCGTCAGCCAGGAAGTAATCGCCGAAAGCAGCAAGCAGATCATCATCATGGCCGAGCAGGTCCTCAAAGCCCAATCAGCAGCAGGAACGGCGGAAATCGAAGGGAAAAGGAACTGATCGACCAGTCCATCGTGCAGATAAACGAGCGACTGGAACGGCTTCGGGGGTTCGTCCAGCAGACAGAGGCAGACCGACAAAAGCATTACGGCGAACTGACCTCCTCGCTGTCGGCCCTGTCTAGCACTACCGAATCGCTCCGCAACGCCCTGGCAGGGTCAAAACGTCTCGGCGCGTGGGGCGAGCGAATGACCGAAGACGTCCTGCAACTGGCAGGGATGTCCGAAGGCGTCAATTACACAAAGCAATCCTCCGAAGCCGCCGAGGACAGCGGAAAGCCGGACTTCACCTTCTTCCTTCCGAACGACCTGACGGTCAACATGGATGTAAAGTTCCCGCTGGAAAAGGCCCTTGCCTACCTCGACGCAGGCGGCGAAGACCGTCGCAGGTCCGCCGGCGCAGGATTCGTCTCTGCCGTTCGCGGGCACATCCGCACGGTCGCCTCCGCCAAGCGAGGATACGTCAATCCCGCCGGCGGAACGGTCAATTACGCCATCGTCTTCATCCCAAACGAGCAGGTCTATTCGCTGGCGATGGAACTGGACGGGCAACTTATGGATGAGGCCTTGAAGATGCGGATTGTCATGTGCGGGCCTCTGACGCTGTACGCGATGTTGTCTGTAATCCGCTCGGCGGCTGAGAACGCCAATATCGTAAAGGAAGCCGACGAGGTCAGTCGGCTGATGGATGCCTTCAACAAACAGTGGCAAAAATACAGGGAAGTGATTGACAAGATGGGCAATCGGATCGACGAGGCCAAGAAGGCGCACGACGACCTCGTCGGCACACGGATGCGAATGTTGGAAAAGCCCCTGGAAAAAATCGAGGAACTCCGCACCGCACGCGGACTGCCGGTAGATAACGAAACAGATACACAATCCGGCGATGAAGAATAAGCGTTTCTTCCCTGGGACGAAGACCCGTTAAGAAACCATACGGAAATTCGAGGGTGCGAAAATGGCGAAAAAACAACTGACGACTTTGGAAATCCACGAAAAGATCAGGCAAAGAGTCGATTATGTAAAGAAGTGGTTCTGGATTTTCAAAATCGGTTTCACGCTGTCCATGGTCGGGTTCCTCCTTGCTCTAATCATGGGTGATACAAGAGGCGCAATTATATCCTCGTTGGCGGCTGTGATGATGTTGCTGGTAATCACACGCCACAATCAGTACCAACTGACATTGATTTTGTGGGATGAACTCCGCTCCGCCCGCGGACTGCCGGCGGATAGTAGTGAAGCGAATGAGGGAGAATAGAAGCAGAAAGCACTGACGTCTTTGTATTTTACTGCGAAACGGCAAGCCGGCACGAGAGTCGGCTTGGATGCTTCGCAGTAAAGTCCCCTACTCAATCGTCCTCGGTATCTCTTTTGCGCGAGCGGGTTTTGGGTGCGTCTTTACCTGCCAGGGCGCGGACCAGACCGACGCCGCCGCGGACCATCAGGCTGACCCATAACATAAACAGCAGCGACGCCCACACGTACATAACCAGAGGCCAGAGGTCGCCCATCAGTCCGTCGAAACGCGTCCAGACGATTCCGATTAAGGCGATGATCCCAGCCAGTGCGACCACCGACGCCAATGTCGGTCTCAGCGGCCTGCGAACCGGCGCCAGGCGGATCGTCATGCACATCGCAAGGTACACGAACAACGGAACTCGCCAATTCGTCCACTTCAGTTCAGTGCACGTCGTCGCCATGCGGTGCAGCAACTTAATCTGATCTTCGAACCGATCCCAGAACGCACCAGTGCTTACGGGGATATCCTTCAGCCGGTCGGTCAGTTGGGCGGTACCGCCGGCCTTGAATTGCTCGATAACCGGTTCGCCCAAAACCGCATTGGCGATAAGGATTCCCGCCCCGCAGGCCAGGATGGTTACAAAGGCCGCTACGACGGGTCCGATATAGCGGAGTTTGGGTTTGTCCTCCGTGGTAGGCTCGGCTTCGCCGGCGCTTCCGGGCGACGACTTGCCTTTACCGGAACCGCTCTTCCCCGCATCCATCAACTTTGCCCGGCGGACCTCCCCGCCGGTAATCAGGCATCCGAAGATGTAGGCCATCTCCGCCACGACCGTCCCCGGAAGCAATGCCCAGTTGACCCACCCCGGCTTGATAATGCCCGCCCAAAGGCGATACACGCCCATCGCGGTAAATAATATCCCCAGTAAATAGACGGAAAATGCGGCGTAAATCAAAAGAGCACCTTTCGATATCCACGAATTACACAAATTACCACAAATTACACGAATTTAGAAACGAACTGACTTTTCATTCATTCTTATCGGATTATCGGCAGCGTAATCTACACCGAGAAATACTAACAGCAAGCGTTCAGCAATCAGCCATCAGCAATCAGCCAGGAACTTGGATGATTTATTCTTTTGGCTAAACGCTGATTGCTGATTGCTGAACGCCTTTGTCGGCGGCGGATATTCCACGCTCATCAGGTAAAGCCCGTCGGGCGGAGCCGTCGGCCCGGCGTCGCGTCGATCGCACGAAGCCAGTATCCTGTCAATTTGCTCCGCCCCCCACCGCCTCCGGCCAATCTCGACCAGCGACCGGACGATGGTGATGAACATCGCTACGGGCACGGGCACGCTGGTTCACGAATTGACGCACGTGTTGATTATTTATGATTTCCAGGCTGTGCCGCTGTGGTTCAACGAGGGCCTGGCGAGTCTGCACGAACAGTGCCGAGTGCTTCCGGACCGGCTCGTCGGGTTGGTCAACTGGCGTTTGCCGGCGTTGCAGAAGGCCGTTCGCGCCGGGCGGCTTTGCCCGTTGCGGGAGTTGATTACCCGTAACGATTCCTATGGTCGGCAGCGGGGGCTGAACTACGCACAGGCAAGATATTTCATGATGTACATGCAGAAGCGAGGTCTGTTGCGGAAGTTTTACACATATTTCCACGACAATCACACTGGTAAGGACGCTGCGGTCAAGGCCATTGAGCATGTTTTCGATACCGACCTGGAAAAGATTGAGAGCGATTATCTCAAGTGGGTAACGACGCTTCACGGACAGGGAGTAGGTCATAGGGCTAGAATCCATCCATGACCCACATGAAGGGAAACCGCCGGGGGAATGCCACCGTCAGTATTTCCATCAACCGGTCGCTACTGCATTCCAGCCTGCCAAGCGAGCGAAGCCTGGCAGCATCCCGATAGCCGCAATACATTTCCGACAGTGCTTCAATATCAACCTTTACCGGTTCTCCGGTTGCGTGCTGAGTTCTTTCCACCACCAAGCGACCCCTTCCTGTCCTGACCAGGTATTTGCCTTCGTTGGCTTTCACGACAGGGTCAGAAGAGAGCACAATTGAGAATTCCTCTTCCCCAAGCCCGGCATTGATCTCTGCTTTCTCCATCGCCGTTGCAACATCCGTCAGCCGGAACATGAAGTCGGTGTTCCCGATAGTCATCTTCCCGCCATACGAAACAATCTCTTTGCCAAAAGCATCATTAAGCCCGCAGGTATAATCAAGACTCTCGGAATCGCCGGAGAGGCCGGACAGAAATCCAAGAAGCCCTCGTGTGGCCGCCAAACTGAGAGAAGCCGCCTCTCTTATGACCGTTTTCCTGACAGGAACTCCATCGGCCTCCTTCTTCTCTTCTCCTGAACGCATAAGCAGATAGGCGCTAATTCCCCCCCTGTCAAAGACACACGCGCGATCAATCCTTCTCATGATTTCGGTCCACGCGTGCGCATCTCGCTCAACCCAGCAGGAGCCTCCTTGATTGCAGGCCTCATAGACTTTACTTATCCCCACCAGATCATCCCCCGACGCATTTCGCACCCACCGCTTCTCTTCATAGGCTGGGAGATTGTCTGGCCCAATCCGGCATTGAGAGAGGTCGTTGGCCAATAATGCGTAGCCAAATTTCCTGTAATAAGCGGGCTGGACGGCGTACAACCCTGAAAGGTAATAACCGCTCCGGAACATATAGTTGATGATCTCTTGCATCATCCTGCCCGCGTATCCCTTCTTCCTGTGCTCAGGCAAGGTACATACGCCTCCCACCCCGCCGAACTCATGGCAACGCCCTCCGATCCAGATCTTTTTGGGGATCATCTGGAGATAAGAAATGATCTGATTATCCAGAACGCAGACGTGCGTATGCTCATAATTATGCGTCTGCTGCTGATAATCATGATCTTGCGGGGCAGATTGTGGTTTCGGTCTCCGCACGCCAAAGGAGATCGCAACCATGCGCCGCATGTCGTTGTATTCCTCTTGTTTCAGGCACCTGATCTCAAGCTCCATGACGGCCTCCCGACAGAACCGCGATGGAATATGTCTCAATTTCCGGAACATGCATTTCCACGCGGCCGTCACCGGTGCGTGTGAAGGGTAGTTCTCTTTCCTGTGGGCGCCCCAAAGACACCAGGGCGGTCCGGCTCGGCTGGAAGTTATCGGGGAGCCTTATCCTGATCTGTATGTTGCGAGCCGGAAGACATTTGTGCCCGGCGAGGTCCAACCCATAGTTGAGCAGGTGCACGCAAGTCTTGTCTTTAAGACGCCAAATGTTGGTTGAGACGCATGGGGGGGCATTTGTCTCAAGAAGCCTGTGCTCTCCGAGTGCATGGAGGACCGCTTCCCGGAACAAGCGGATGTCTGCCTCATCCGGGACCAATCGCGCCTCGATCTTCCGGTAGAAATTGATGAGGTTCTCTTCTCCTATCTTAATCGTTCTTCCGTCGAGGGCGGAGATCGAAGGGTTCGGCCTTTTGTTGCAGTCTTCATCGCGCAGCCCTGTCCGGCCACTCACAATAAGCCTGCCGCCGGCCTCGACGAAACTCGCAAGAGCTTCAGATTGTCTGTCCGAGAGGCAATCCACGCCGGGCAGTATCAGCGCCTTGTAGTGAGAAAGCCTGTTCAGCATTTCCGAATCATCCCACAGTTCAGGATGGCCGAAGATGACCACCTCGTAAGGAATGTGGGAATGCTCCAATGCCGCGGCTATTCCGGAAAAGCATCTCTTCTGCCAGTAACCGGTCAGGTTCAAGGCGGGAAAGCTTCTCCAAAAGAGCGTGGGGATGGAATAGACCAAGCCGACATTGGCTACGTTCTCCCGATTCAAGAACAGAGGCCTGTTGCGATGGAGAAAGTCGGCGTACTCCTTCAAAGTGTCATAGCCGCCGGTGGAAGCCTGCCGCATGGCCTGGTGCAGGAGCAGTATGGCCACGCCGCCGTTGGCCTGGCTTTCAGCCAGAACGATCTTCAATACATCCTTTTTCTCCTGCTGGGCCTCGCACCACACCCAGACCGGCTTGCGATGCAGGCCGGAAGCCAGACCGACCTTGTAGGTCAATGGCCCCATCGCCGTTCTTGAGGGGAGATAATGTGCCTCGGGAAATGGTTGTGCACCGGCCTCTATCCAAACCACATCCACAAGCCGGGAAAGGATCACCGAATAGGGCCGCTCCCCCCAGAGGCCCCATTGATTCCCATATACAGGGAGCGACTTGCCGAGTTCAGCGGCTTTTGCCTTGGCGGCTCTGACTATGTCCTCCCAAGTTTCCAGGTTGGATAAGTACTGAAACTTGATATACTCCCGAATAATTGCGTCCTCCAGTATTGTTTCATCCGTCGGGTAGCCTTTCTCTTTGATAATATATTCCGCTATGTCGAAGGTTTCGATCCGCCCTATCCCCAGTTTGCCCAAACCTTCCGAAGAATACTTGTTCAGCAGGTATTCGCGGAATTTCTTCTTGCAGAAGGGACAAAAGGCGCCTCCCGCTCCGTGCCACTGTTCGAAACCCGGCGAACCGATGTTGTCCTGGCCTATCGTATCGGAAAAAGGGACTTTCCCCAATATGCTATTCTTCTGGTAGTCATGCCAGTCAGGAGCATTGTGGCACACATAGTAGCCCTTGCCCCAGCCCAGGTAGGTGTAATCGTAGGTGGCTTCCTGACCGTTAAGCAGTCCGGCTATTCCGCCATCCTTGAACTTATCGTAGAGGGCGAGGGGGACCTCCTGATACTCGGCCCCTCCCCCGGAAACCCTTATGCCACGTTTTGTGAAAAATCCGTCCTCGTTGTGGACGGAGCTGTACCAGTCAAGCATGTCAGGCCTGAAATCCTGAATTATCTTTTCCCGGTCTTCCATTTTCGGGCCTGGATGCACATTGACCAACACCTCTTGAAGCCAAGCGAGACCTTGCATATTTTCTCGCGTTGCCATTTGCATCCTATTCCCTCACCTCGCTCCCGGAACTCCGCAGGGACTGGGTAAGCGATATAGCGTGCT
>CAYUYD010000095.1:0-1231 GCA_964449105.1 uncultured Planctomycetaceae bacterium
CCTTTGGAGCAATCAGTGCAATCCGTGGACTCTTTTTTATATTTTTCCCACAAATCCGGTCGGCGTTGCTTTGTTCGCCCGGCTGACTGTTCTGCACGCCAGGCGGCGATTTTCGCATGGTCGCCATTGAGCAGCACTTCCGGCACGCTCATCCCGCGAAACTCCCGCGGACGGGTGTATTGCGGATACTCCAGCAGGCCCATGCTAAAGGATTCTTCGTTTATACTTTCCGGTTCACCCAGCGCTCCGGGCAGCAGCCGGACAACGGCATCGACGATAACCATAGCCGGTATCTCCCCGCCGGAGAGAACAAAGTCGCCGATGCTTATTTCCACGTCGGCCAAGTCCTCTCTGATACGCTCGTCGAACCCTTCGTAATGCCCTGCCAGGATAATCAGCCTCTCGAAACCGGCCAGTTCCTCAACCGTCTCCTGGTTCAGCCGCCGTCCTTGCGGGCTTAGCAGGATTACGACGCCGGGCGGATGGGACTGCGCCCTAACAGCCTCGACAGCGTCGAATACAGGCCCGCACATCATCACCATCCCAGGCCCGCCGCCGTAAGGAGCGTCGTCAACCTTACGATAACTATCACCCGCAAAGTCCCGGATATTCGTCAGTTTGACATCGACAATCCCGGCCTTGACAGCCCGACCAACGATGCTGGTTTCCAGAACGGGACCGAACATCTCGGGGAACAGTGTCAGGATGTCGATTCGCATCGCCATTGCGGCACAATCGTAGGGCGGGCAGGCTTGCCCGCGCTCTGCCGACCGATGTAAAAAGACGCAGGCAAGCCTGCCCGCCCTACGCCTGCCTACTTCTTCACGACGATACCGTTTTTTGTCAGCAGGTCGCGCACCGTATCGCTCGGCTGGGCGCCTTGGCCAAGCCAATATTCGATTCGCTCACGTTTCAGCGAAACCTGTTGATTGGTCGCCTTTGCCAACGGATCATACCAGCCAAGTTCTTCAAGGACGCGTCCATCCCTGGGCCGGCGCGAATCAACCGCATTAATCCGAAAAAAGGCGCAATGCCGCCTGCCGAATCTCTTCAATCGCAATCTTAACGCCAAAGGTTCTCTCCGTATATTTTCCCCGCGACGCTTTCCTGTCGCTACTTTACCATCGCCCGCGACGCGTGGATGGATGATTATATCAGCGGACAGGCCGACATCAAGACTTTTTTATCGCCTTCGCCCACCTGTTGTGGCTTGCCCGTTTAGCACTTTCGC
>CAYUYD010000095.1:1241-8901 GCA_964449105.1 uncultured Planctomycetaceae bacterium
CGCCTTTTGTGCTTGCCAAAAGCCCGCAGAATCGTTTTCATAAGGCCGTGAAGCAGAGTCTCCGCAGAACCATCAGTGAAAAAATCTCGGCGATGGCCCCGGCCGTCGCCGGCGCCAGGAGCATGGCTGCGTGCAAGCGGCTGATGGATACGCCGGAGTTTGCCCGCTCATCCGTCGTGATGATTTATCTGCCCATTCACGGCGAGGTGGACGTTTCGCCGGTGGCGCTGCGAGGCTGGCAGGAGCAGAAGGCTATCTGCGCCCCGAAACTCACCTGGGACCATCGGCGCATGCTCCCGATCGAGATTCGCTCGCTTCAGACCGGTCTGGTTTCTACAGTCAACGGTCTGCGTGAACCGGCCGACGGTAGTCCGATTGCAATGGAAACATTGGACCTGGTGCTGGTGCCTGCGATGGTCTTTGACCGGAACGGCAACCGTATTGGTCGCGGTGCCGGGTTCTATGACCGCTTCCTCGCAGCGGCGGAGTTCCAGGGCATCTCCGTCGGGATCGCCTTCGAAGAACAGGTTGTCGATAAGGTCCCGGTGCATGACCACGACATACCGGTGGATATGCTGGTAACGGATGAAAAAATTATGCGGTTCACCGAGCCGAGCCGAGCCGAGCAAGGCAAGGATGCCGAAAGGAGAATCCTGTGAGACGATCGCAAAGTCGCGTTGTAAGGTTGGTACTTTTCATAGTCGCAATCGCGTTAATCGCCGTCGTAGCGAAGAAGCGTTTCTGGCCGGCATCCCAACCGGCCGATGCCCAACCCACCAAACTGTCGGCGAACGACCGGCCCGGCCCGACCAACCGGATGCCGACAACACGAGATACTCCGCCCACGCCGATGCCGACCGACGGAAAGACCAACCCTGCCGACCGTGCAGGCGCGCTGGCGCTGCTGGAGCAGGGGCTGGAACTATACGGACAGAAGAAACACTTGGCTGCCCGTGCGTACCTTGCCGATGCGCTCAATACCTCGGCCCTGCCGGAAGAGCAGGCTGAAACGGCGCGGGCAAAACTGACCGAACTGGCCGATGAGACGCTCTTCTCCAACCAGATTATCAAGGACGACCCGTGCACGTTCTCGTACAAGTTCCAGAGCGGCGACGTGCTGGTGCGGGTCGAACGAAAGTTGGAACTGCACGTTCCCGACCAGTTAATCCAGAAGATTAACAACATCCCGGACGCCACCAGGATACAGATTGGTCAGACACTTAAAATGATCCGAGGACCTTTCCACGCCGTGATCTCGAAGAGTCGGTTCGTTATGGACGTTTTTCTTGAAGAACCGAAGACCGGACGGAGGATATTCGTTCGCCGATTCCGCGTCGGGGTCGGCGTGGACGGTTCAACGCCGATCGGACAATGGCGTATCACACTCGGCGGGAAGATAACTCACGCTCCGTGGACCCCACCGGCATCGAGTAACCTGCCGAGCAAAAGAATCTCCTGGGGCCAGCCGGAGTATCCGCTGGGAGCAAAGGGGTACTGGATCAGCATGGAGGGAACGAACAATACGCCCTACACGCGCGAGGACGGATACGGCATCCACGGGACCAATGACCCGGACAGTATCGGAAAGGCATCCTCGCTTGGCTGCATCCGCCTGGCGGACGACGATATCGAAATGCTTTTCGCCATGCTCTACGAAAAGTGGAGCACAGTAACAATTCTACCGTGAGGCGCGCAGCCGCCGTCAAGGCAGGAAAAGGCGGGGCTCTCGCCCCAGCCTCCGCTGAATGCTACTTCCCGTTTTCTCTCTCCTCCGCTGACGGAGTTCGCTGGAGCAGTCCGACCCTCTCGGCGGAGCCGAAGCGGGCTTCGGGGATGCCCTCAGGCCAGACGCTTATCATCAAGGTTACGTCGTCGTAGGTCTTGTCGTATCCGAAGGTCAAGGCCACATAAAGCCGAGGGAATTTTCTCGTCAGCGTAACACTGGTGGAGAGGTTGTCCCCGCCGTCGAAATCGAAGTCATACTGCTCGAAGACGCTTATTTTATATTTCCGATCGATCTGGTAACTGGCGCCTAGCGTCCCGACGGAACTGTCCAGCGCATTGATGTATCTGGCGCCGACGTAGTATTTCAGCCGGGGGTCGCGCAGGACGGTAACGCCCACGTTGGCCCTGCCGATCTCGCCGGAGTCGATGTCGTAATTGACGTCGCCCAGGAGGATCGTGGAGTCCGAGATGTACCACGCGGCATCACTGTTGACGGCGTTTCTCGCCAGGCTGTACTCGGGTCTGGAGAAATAATACCTGCCGTCCGCTGGCAGATGGGTGAAATTATCGTCGAAGAGGCTCATGGCGATATTAAGCCTCAGCCAGTCGTCGATATGCCGGTCTCCTTCAGGCCCGCGCTGGGTCTGCCATAATTGGCGAACGCCCAGGGTCCCTCCGCCAAGCCTGCGGATGTATTGCTCCATTTCCGGGCTGAAGGCGTATAAGCGGTCCGGCTGGACATCGGAGCCGGAGAAAAACACACTGCCATAGGGCGTAATCACGTGCTTGATGCGGTGCAGGTCCCACAGGCGGTTCTCGACGTCGTTGTATATCCGCCAGATTTGGGTCTGGGCGTCTAAACCGACCTTCCCCCATGACCGTACCAGTGAGCCGTCATTCGGCGTGTCGGACCAGGCGGTAATCCTGTTAGCGACGCTCGGAAGGAACCTTACCGGTCCGATGGCGAACGGGACGTTGACTTCGATTCTCGCGTCGCCTCTTACGGTTGGGTCGCTGGCGGACACGGCGATGTCGTGATCGGGACGGAAGCGGATTATTCCCAGATGCGCCTCTTTGTGAAGCGTCAGGCGGTCCTGCCACAGTGATTGACCTATCAGATAAGCCCCCAGGTCCGGGTAGGCTTCGGTCTGTGTCAGGAAATCATTAATCCGCCACTTGCCAAGAGCGGTAAAGGCCCAGTTGTCCCGCTGCTTCTTGGCATAGAGGATTGTTTCCTGCTCCTTGTCGGTCCAGTACTCGCCGCGATGGAACTCTTCCAGAAAATTCCTGTCGCTGAGGTAGCTGAGTTCCGCCTGGAGCATCCAGTCGCGAGGCAGAAACTGCTTGTGCCTCCAGAGGAATCGGCCCCTTTCGCTCTGGGCGCCAATGTTTTTCCGCCTCGTGCCGAAGTCGTCCTCGCCCTCTCTGTCGGTCATATAGGAACCACGAGCGTACCCGCTGTAGTTCTGGCGTTCGTAACTAAGTTTCGGTCCGATCAGGAAGCCCCTCTCGTACCAATTCAGGTCTATTGTGCCCTTGAAACCCTCCGGCTTGGGAATACCGAGCAGGCGGAAAAGATACCAGTCCGTCTCGACGCCCCAGCCGAAGCGCCCGTCCCTGCCGACCGTTGCCTTCCGCAGCGCGGTGTGCCCCTCCTCGGCGTCCCCGACAATCAGGGGAGTCCACAGGACCGGAACCGACAGGAGGTTGAACGTTGCGTTTTCAAGTTTGCTGCGCCAGGCCCGTTCGCCGACAGCCACCCATTTCTCTTCTTTCTCGTCGTAGTAGTACCGCCTGGCGTCCTCCAGATACACCCGCCTGGCTGCGATATGATACCCCGGTGTGAGGAAATCACTGGTGGTAACGATGGCCTTTCGGAAATACCACGTTCCGCCCTTAACGCCGGGCCTGTCGTCGCGCTCCTGCAGGGCGCCGAGTTGCCGACCCTCCTTGGCGCGAATGTACACCGGTATGCCCCGCTGCTCCTGGGCTGTGCGCATGACCGGTTCGAGGAAGATGGCGCGGGAATTGGTTAAATCGTAAAACAGGCGGGGACCCTGGATGGTCCGTTCGCCCCGGCGAAGGATAACATCGCCTTCCAGATAAGCCCCGACGATCCTTTCCGGAGCCGCTCCATCGCCGGCCTGCGGCGCGGTGTAAAGTACAGCCGAGTCGGCTCGCATCTGAATGAACAGGTCGCTGTCTTCGCTGCCCTGCGAGAGATAGACGTTGCCCTTGGCGATGGTGATCCGCAGTTTCTTTTCAGGATCGCTCGGGTCGGGTATTTCCTCGCTTGAGAAATCGTCCGCCCGGAACGTTATCGGACTGTAAGGTTTTGGCGCCGGTTCGCCGGCCGGACCGGCGGGTTTGGTCGATGCGGTATCATTGGTCGGGTCTTCCTGATCGGATGGGGACGGTTTGACGCCGGATTCAGCCGAGGACGAATTACGCATAGCCAAGGCCCGCTGGTACAAAGGCGTCGATTCGCGGGATTGACTGGCGTGCCTGCCGACCTTCGCGAAGAATTTGCCCTGCTGGCCGATAGTAACCATAATCGCCCGGTCGGTCGTGGTGGCGCCGTCGGCCTCGATAATCCTGGCCTTGTTGGTCGAGTCGCCTTCGATGTACACCTCAATGTCGCGGAAAGTCGTCTCGCCCACGCGGCGCTCGGTAATCCACAACACCGCATTAACCCCGCTGAGTTTCCGCCGACCTATGGTCAGCGAAAAATCCCCCTCCACGACGTTGACAGCCTCGTCGTCCGCCGTGAAGGTGTACATCGCCTTACCGGCAATGACGGCATCGGCTTGGATATAGACTTTGTCATCATCCCCGGCGGCAACGCCCGCACAGACTACCGGCAAGATAAGCGCCGCCAGCAGGTATTGCAGCCTTGCGCAACACCGTCCGTTATGATCCGCTCTGTCGGTCATACATGCTCACAATGATTGAAAAACCTTGCGGGCGATTATATGTTAGGACGTGTGCAAGTCAAATATTCTCTCGAACATTGATTCGCCGGGAAAACAACACGCGAAAAACGGCTGGGCTTGTCGGGCTTTCCGTAGTCTTGCGTATCGAACCGGAATGCGATAGATTTCCGTTTCGCTCCTTAATTCAAAATTATCTCCACAAGGAAAACATATGATTATCACCGCCGGAAACCTGTCCATCCAATGCCTCATTCTCGGCGACCTTATGACAAACTGCTACGTTCTGACCTGTGGTAGCACGGGCGAGACGCCCGTGCTACCAAAAAAACTTTGCTGGGTCGTCGATCCGGGCCAGTCCCCAGGCCCGCTGCTGGAATATCTGACCAGGACCGGTCTGGAGCCGGAGCGAGTCCTTCTGACCCATGGTCACGGCGACCATATCGCCGGGGCCGCAGCGGTCAGGAAGGCATACCCTGCTGCGGTGATTACCATTCCGAAGGCCGATGAATACATGCTTTCCAGCCCGGCTGCCAATATGTCGGCAGCCTTTGGGTTCGGCATAACGGCCCCGCCGGCAGACCAGACCGTCAAAGCCGGAGATGAATTGAAGTTGGGACCGCTGACATGGCGAGTACTCGATACATCAGGCCATACGCCCGGCGGAGCGTCCTACTACTGCGCCGAAGCCGGGGTGGTTATCACGGGCGACGCGCTCTTTGCCGAAAGTATCGGGCGGACCGACATCCCCGGCGCGAGCGAAGCTGACTTGCTGAAGAATATCCGTGAAAATCTCCTGACATTGCCCGACAACGTTCGCATCCTCCCCGGCCACGGGTCGATGAGCGCCATAGGCCATGAGCGAAAATATAATCCGTTCCTGTAATGACGCCGGTGTATTGATTCGCATTTTTACTTCACGCGCAAATAATTGATTGATTTTTGCCCTGTCGGACCGATATAATCTCTGTCTGTGAACAGTTGTTCTGACTGGGCATGCAGGTAATAAGAGGATACGATGCGGACGCTTTGGGACGATATGTCGATTCTGGTCTTTCCCGCCGAAGACACAGACTGCGTCCGCGCAGGCATTATTGCCGTCGTAATAGTACCCTGCGTGCCTTAGGGCAGGTGCGGCGGACTTTTCCATCGTCCCAAGGCCCTGAGGCTAAAAGGCTTCAGGGCCATTTTTTTACCACGAATTACACGAATTGAAACGAATTACACAAATAAAGAAATGTCCACGAATTACACGAATAAAAAAATAAAACAAAGACCGCTTTTTGTCTGTTTTAAAAAATTCGTGTAATTCGTTTCAATTCGTGTAATTCGTGGAAAGTGAAAAGCCATGAGTAACAAAAAAACGAGAATAGAAATCTACGATACGACGCTTCGGGACGGCTCGCAGGCTGAAGGAGTCTGGCTGTCGCTGGAAGACAAACTCCTGATAGTGGAGAAACTCGACTCCCTCGGCGTCGATTACATCGAGGGCGGCTATCCGCTGTCTAATCCGAAAGATAAGGCCTTCTTTGCCGAGGTCCGCAAGAAGCCGCCGGTCCATGCGAAGATAGCGGCCTTTGGAATGACCCGGCGTAAAGGCGCCAAGGTCGAAGATGACGAAGGCATCAAGGCGCTGCTGGATAGCGAAGCGCCGGCTGTTACAGTCGTCGGCAAGAGTTGGGACCTGCACGTCAGGAAAGTCCTTCGCGCCTCGCTGAAAGAGAATCTGGACATGATTTCCGAGTCGCTGGCGGCGATGTCGGGGGCGGGGCGCGAGGTTTTCTTCGATGCCGAGCATTTTTTCGACGGTTATCGCGCCGACGCCGACTACGCCGTCAGGACGCTGGAAGCGGCTGTTTCCGGTGGAGCGTCCCGGCTGGTGCTGTGCGATTCCAACGGCGGATCGCTTCCGGAGTTTATCCGCCAGGTCGTCGAAGACGTCCGGCGGCGATTCCCCGACGCGTTAATCGGCATCCACTGCCACAACGACGGCGACCTCGGCACAGCCAACACGCTGGCGGCAGTGGCGGCAGGGGCACGGCATGTACAGGGAACGATTAACGGTATCGGCGAAAGATGCGGAAACGCCGACCTGACAAGCGTAATCCCGAACCTTATCCTCAAGTATGGCTATGCCTGCCTGACCGAAGGGGCGATGCGCCACCTGACGGAAGTCAGCCGATACGTCTGCGAGATCGCCAACCTCCCGCTTCGGGAAAATCAGCCTTTCGTCGGTCCGGCAGCCTTCGCACATAAGGGCGGGATGCACGTCCACGCCGTCCGGCGAAGCACCGCCACATATGAACACATAGACCCCGCCGAGGTCGGAAACTCACGACGGATACTCATCAGCGAACTGGCCGGAGCGGCCAGCGTCGCAGTCAAAGCCGATAGAAAATTCAACATCGACAAGGACAAAAACCTCCAGAAAAAGGTCATCCATGCCGTCCAGGAAATGGAAAACCAGGGCTACCAGTTCGAGGCTGCAGAGGCGAGTTTCGACCTGCTGGTAAGAAAAACCCTCGGCGGGAAATGGTACCGCCGGTTCTGGGAACTGGAACACTACCGGTGCGTGATTCTGCAAACTGGTCAAAACTCCACAAGCACCGAGGCCGTCGTCAAACTGAACGTCAACGACAAGCCGGTCCACACGGTTTCCGAAGGCGACGGTCCGGTCAACGCGCTCGACGGGGCGCTGCGCAAGGCCCTGCTGCCGTATTATCCGTCAATCGACAAACTGCAATTAGTCGATTACAAGGTCCGCGTGGTCAACCCGCGAGCCGGAACCGCCGCAAAGGTCCGCGTGGTCATCGAGTTCCACGACGCCGCCTGCGGATATTTCGGCATCGTCGGCGTGGACGAAAATATCATCCAGGCGTCCTGGAAAGCACTCACCGACGCCATAGAATACAAACTGCTGAATGAATCAGAAAAATAATGCAGGGATGCAGGGGATACACGGGATAAAAAAATTAGATTAACAACAGAAAAAACAATTTGTTTTT
>CAYUYD010000096.1:0-6333 GCA_964449105.1 uncultured Planctomycetaceae bacterium
CCGAATCGGACGAAGGCGCACACTTCGTGATTCAGTTTGGGCAAAAGACCGACCATGTGGTCTTCTCACTCGGGCAGAAGGGATTCCGCGATGGGCAGATTAGCACCGACGGACACTGCGCCGTTGTCCGCTGCCAAGAGGGAAAACCAATTTCGCAGAGTATAGCCGGCGGGAAAAATTTGACCTTTCCGGGCCTTAACGCCGGACGGTAGCTGCGACTGGTGGTCTGTAACACTAATATGGGTGCCATGTTTTCGCCTGTAGCGCAGCGGAAGGCGTAAACATGCCTATCCCTTCGGGAAAGGCATGGCACCCGACATTTTTGTGTTATAGGCTACCGAGGCTTAGGAGAAAGAAATGAAACATAAATGCATTTACAGAAAATATCTGCCAGTGCTAACTGTACTGTCGGTGTTCCTGGCCGCTGTCTTACAGGTCCCGCCCACAGACGGTTCGGTTGATGTCGCCACACCCGCCACCGAACCGGCAACAGGTTACAAACCGCTACCGAAAGGAACTAATCACGTCCGCGTATGGGACCTGGGTAAAAAATACACCTACAAACACTACTGGCCCACCGAGCAGTGGGAAGATCGGGCAAACTGGATACAGGTGCTCTACGGAAAGACCGGCGACTACGAGTTCCGCGGCGACTGCATGATCGAAGGGGCCAATTTCTGGGTCTCGCTGCATTCCAGTACGCACGACGCCTGCTTCCTCTACAACAAGACAGACGCCGAAGGAACCCCCTCCCGACACAACGAACTGTATCGTTCCTACGACCAGCCGGGCGGGCTGAGGACCTACTGCGGCAGTTACGAGTACAACAAGATCATCAAAAACGAACGTGGCGACATAATCGTCGAAAGCAAAACCAAGACGCGCAGAAGGAAGGAAGTCGATGTATTCCTGGTCAACCGCTATCGCGTCCAGGCCGGTAAGGACTGGCTCGAGATAGAGCCGATGAACGAGATGTCTTCCGAACAGGGCATGCACGGCGAATCACGGATACACATCTCGCCAGGGTCGCTCCCCGACGGCTCGGATTTCCTCGCCGATTCCTGGAAGCATCCCGATGTGGCCGTGTACCATCCGGACGCCAGCCGGATGCTGCTCAACCTCATTATGGACGACGACTGCATCTGGGGCCTGATGTGGAAGACGACGGGGAAGGTTCCCTCGCACGGCGACCATCCTCAATTGACCACGCGGGCGCAGTCGCACAACTGCACGGGCGGCTACCCGGCCGGGTGGCAGCGGATCGGGGAGGGGACGAGCCCGAAGATCTTCACCGCGCCGTTCGTTAAGTACAACAAGGAGAAGCTGGTCATCAGCGTCCTGCGGATCGGGCATTGGCACTACCAGAAGACCGGCGCAGCCGTCGAGAAGGACAACGACTTTACGATAAGCTGGAAATACGCCTACGAACGACAGGTAACCAGTTGTCCGTTCAAGCCGGGCGGCGAGTGGTGGCCTATGTACCCGGGCAAGTGGCGCATGGTGGCTTCAATCGACGGGAAGTACCACACGATCCCCGTAACCGTCGGCAAGGACGGCGTCGGCAAGAAGGAACTTACATTCAAACCGCCGGCCTCCGGCAATCTTGAGTATGTGGTGTTTTATCTCTATGACCGGACCGACGAGACGCCAAAGGACGTATTCACGATAATGGACATTTACCGCCAGAGCCTCGGCGAGGACAAAAACTCCGAACCGAAGGCGAACAAAGCGGAGGAGACAAGTAAATGAGCACGTTGAAAGCGGGCGCGGCGCGGGCGAACATCACGCCGCCTGTCGGAGCCATCACCAACGGCGGCAAGCCGGCCATCGGTATCACCAGCGAACTCTTCGCAAAGGCGCTGGTGCTGGACGACGGGCGGACCAAGGCGTCGCTGGTGACCGTTGACGTGATCCTCCTGGGCAAGAAGGTCGTAGCCGAGATGGCCGGCAGATAGCGTGCCTCGGATGCGCCGGGCGCTGTGGCGACGGAGGACTGCTCGACAGAGGGCGTGACCTGGCGGGGACATTCGGTTACCATCATGTTATGTCCAAGCCTCGATTCGGCACATTTACAGGCGGGATCGACCTGCCGGACGCAAAGGACTCGACCATAGATTCGGCAATAGCGCCGGTCGGACGACTCATCCGGCTTCGCGTACCGCTCGCGCCGGTCAACGGCCCGCCGGGCAGGCCGATAGTCCGCATCGGGCAGCACGTCTCCCGCAGCGAGAGGCTGGGAGAGGCGACAAGCGCCGACCAGGTGGATGTCTTTGCGCCCCTTTCCGGGCGTGTTGCGGGATTCTGCGAAGTTTCGGTCCCATCGCATCCGACCGGATGGCGGCGATGCCATGCCGTCGAACTAACAGATTTGGACAGCCCCGCCGGTATCGAACCGCTGGCGGAAAATTACGACTGGCTCGCTGCCGACGAAAACTCCATCCGCCTGCGAATCGCCGAAGGCGGACTGACAACCTTCTGCCAACCGGCCGTGCCGCTGTCGGGGTATATCGATTTGGCAAGAGAGGCGAAGGTCGATACACTCATCGTCAATGTGATGGAGAACACGCCCTTCATCACCTCCGATCACCGCCTGTTGGCTGAACGTGGTCTGGAAGTCGTTCGCGGTCTGGCAATCCTGGCACGCGCTGTCGGTGCAGCCGAGGCGATACTGGCGGTGGATCATCGCCGCACCGACGCCTACCGCAGAACCATCTCGCCGGCCAGGCGTTATGGAATCAGTTCCATCGCCCTTGCACATAAGTACCCCATTGGCGCAGAGTCTATGCTGATAAAGGTTCTGACCCGTCGTCGGGTGCCTCCCGGCGCGACCGGTCTGGCCGTCGGCGTTGCGGTAACGGATGCCGCGACATGCCACGCAGCGTACCGATGGGCGGCGTGCAGCGAGTTACCCACTGCCCGCGTCGTTACGGTCGCCGGACCGCGTATCAGCAGCCCCGCCAACATGCTTGTACCATTCGGCGCCGACGTTTCGGAGGTGCTTGACCTGGCCGGGGCAGAAGGCGAAGGCGATTGCATCTACGGCTCGGCGATGACGGGCAGGCAGGTCGTAGCCGGGGTGGTTACAGGACCGTCGGCAAACGCCCTGCTGGCGATGGGGAGCGAGCAGCAGCCGACGCCTACGCCCTGTATCCGCTGCGGGTGGTGCAGCGGCAATTGCCCCGCCAGGCTTAACGTCTCGGCGCTAAACGACGATTTTGAACTGGGTCGGACCGCCGCCGCACGCCGACACGGCGCAATGGCCTGCATTGAATGCGCAATTTGCAGTTACGTATGTCCTGCCAGGCTGCCTCTGATGCGACGAGTCGGACTATTGAAACAGGCTATACGGCAAGAAAATGCCCAATGACAAATCAATGAGGAATGACCAATACCCAAAGGCATCGGGCGATCCGATGCTGTACGCTCCTTTTCTGCACGCACCTGAAGCCAGCAGAAGCATTTTTGTAACGATCTTCGTGGCTGCGTGCGTGCCGTTGGGGGTTGGTGTCGTATTTTTCGGCTGGCGTGCGCTGCTGGTGACGGTTTTGAGCATCGGGGGTTGTGTTGCGACCGAATCGGCATATTACCGCGTTACACGAACGCCCTCCCTTCTGGGCAGGACGCACGCAGCCGTTACGGGCCTGCTGCTGGCGCTGACGCTTCCGGCGAGCGTTCCGTGGTACGTCCCGCTGGTCGGGTCAGCCTTTGCAATCATCGTCGGAAAGGCGATATTCGGCGGGGTCGGACATTTCCTCTGGCAGCCGGCGATTGTGGGCCGACTGGCCGTTGCGGTTATCTTCGCGCCGCCGCTGTTCAGCGCCAACCTCGCCAACCCACCGACCTGGGCGCTGCTTGCGCAGGACCGGATCGTCATAGGGGACGCCCGCAGCGCCAAACCGGTAAGCATCTACCGTCAGTGGGGCGGTACGCCTGCGCCGGTCGATGCCGACGCCTTCGCATTGCCCCTTCCCCAGCGTCATCTGAGAGAACTGACGCTGCCGGCCAAACGGCCTACCGCGTCAATCACCTCGACTCTGCGGCACATGCCTCCGGCATGGGACTTAATCTGCGGCGCGCACGGCGGAGGAATCGGAGAAACCTGCGCCATTGCCATTATCATCGCCGGTCTGTACCTGATCTACCGCAACTACGTCAGTGGACACCTGCCGGGAATGTTCATCCTTGCCGCAGCCGCCACCGCCGCAATCGCGCCGATCCGCACCGGCGACGGACTGGCGTGGCAGTGGTTTCCCATCGTCAGCGAAGGTCTCGACGTCGGGTTCACTTACGTCGCTTACCACCTCCTCTGCGGCGAACTGCTGCTGGCGGGGTTTTTCTTCGCCGGCGAAATGACCTCGCGTCCCGTAACAGCCCAGGCACAGGCTGTCTTCGGATTGTTGTGCGGAGCCAGCGCGATATTGTTGAGGCTGTACATGACCATTCCGATTCCCGCATATGCCGCCGTATTGATTTGCAACACGCTCACGCCGCTGCTGGACGCCGCTATACGACCCTGGGCGTTCGTAAGAAGGAGTCCACGAATTACACGAATCGCGCGAATAAAATGAAACTATCTCTGTGCTGTTTTTCAAAAAAATTCGTGTAATTCGTGGACTATTTCTTCTTTTTTGATCCGTGGACCATCAGGAAGGTGAACGTCAAAGCGATTCCCACCACCGGCCAGAGCGCCCATGCCCAAATCGGCGTCGGATACCAATTCGCTCCCCTTGCGGCTGATGATTCGAACGCACAGGTCGCCGGCGACGCCCGCCACAGCCAACCCGCCGACACGGATGCGTCGGTCAGTTCGACCAGCAGGTAATACAACACCGGCCCGCCTACGGCAATCAACGTCCCTGCCAGTGTAACGGCTGTGATAATCGCCGCCCGCCCGGTCCGCGCCCACAATCCCATCCCCATCGCCCCTGTCGCCACAGCCGACAGATACAACAGGCTGCGGATTACATCCGTCGCCGTCGCATCGGACAGATACGCGGCAACAACATAAAGCGGGACGCTCACCGCAAGGAAAATGACATATTCAGCAGCGCTGCGAAACAGGAATGCACCTATTCCGCGGTATCGTCGCTGCCCCACCAGCAGAGGCCAAAACATTATCAGAAAGACCGCCTGGACCGAGATGAGCACCTGAAGCGCCGGTGGTCCAAACCTGTTTCCCGACCAATGTGCAGGCAGGAAAAATCCAAAAAACGCCCCTACTGATAAGGCAAGCAGCGAAACTACCAGAAATACCACGCCCGCCGCCCGCCACCCGTGCTCATCAGGGCAGAGCAGTCGCTCGTCAATAACGTCGGATGTATGGTTCATCATACCGCAAATCTATCTCGCGTATTCCGTCAAACCGCCCGCCATTGCCGGAAACGACCCTGTCCAGGCCGGAAATCCTTACAGCGGGGCTTACGTAGTAGTCCAGATCATCGACAGGAAATCGCCCGAATAGTATCTTCGTCCGCCTTCCGCTTCCGGCAGGGGCGTACATGTTCAGGTGCGTCCTGACGTTAATAATTTCGATTTCAATGGGATTAATCCCGGAAATATATGGTTTGTTTTTAATCAGTTCCAGCAGTTTCAGTGCGTCAGCCAGTTGCAGTGAATCCCATTTTTTACCCGCCGGCGGAGGTTTAGTTGTAATCTCAAGTATCCTGACAAAGTCGCCCGCATTCGGCGGGTTGGCCGGAAGCGGAAGGACCACACCCTCGGCATCGACCACGCGAACGTCCGCCGGCGACAGCGGCGTAAATGCGACCATCGCAAAGGGACGCCGGAAATCGGCCCAGATAAAAAAGACCCCGTCACTCTGCCTGGCAACGCGGTTGACCTTTGCGATCCAGGGATTTTTGGCGGCGGCATTGAAGACGTCCTGGGCAATATTATCGTCGAGCGCCGTCTTTCCGCGCAAGGCTGACCGGATGTCGGCGACCACTCTGTCGGCTATGTTGCCGGGCAACCATTTCGGCGAATCAGCCAGACGAATGCGAACAGACTCCTCTGGGGGGCGGGTCGAGGGCGTCAGGACACTTTGTCGCAGCAGGTACATTCCAACGACAACGACCACAACGGCAACAGCCGCAAAAGCGACCTTCACGCCCACGGCGCCGCCAACGGGAAACGTTCGCTCGGCCTTGTCGGTATCGGCTTCGTTTTTAGCCTTGTCCCTGTCTTTGGCCTTCTTCGTCATGCGCGGTTATTTCCCCGCCCTCGCCATCGCCAACCTCACGATTCGTTCGCACAACTGCTCGAAACTGATTCCGGCGGCGACGGCGGCCTTAGGCAGCAGCGAATGGCTCGTAAAGCCAGGAATCGTATTGACCT
>CAYUYD010000096.1:6343-8874 GCA_964449105.1 uncultured Planctomycetaceae bacterium
CCAGCAGCCAGGATGTCCCGTTTTCGTCGATGATAAAGTCCGCCCGGCTGAAATCCCTGCAACCCAGCGCTTTGTGCGCCGTCAATGCCGCCGCCCGAAGGTGCTGCTCGATCGCCTGAGGCAGATGCGTATCGAAGATGTACTGCGTGGCGTCGTCGTCATACTTGGCGATATAATCGTAAAACTCCCTTGCCGGGCGGATTTCAATCACAGGCAGGGGTTTATCGGACAGAACACCGACTGTCATCTCCCTGCCGGGTATGAACGCCTCGACCATGGCCTTGCCGTCGGCAGCCAGCAGTTTTTCAACGGTATCGCTTCGCGTCGCTTCGTCGCGGGCAATAACAACATCGACGCTGGAGCCGCCATCGACCGGTTTTACCACACACGGCAGCGGCGCCTCGGTCAATAATTCATCCCGATGAGCGTCTCCCGCCGAGCGGTCAATTATTACCCACTCCGGCGTAGCAAGCCCGACCCGACAGAAGAGCCGCTTGGAGGCATCCTTGTTCATCGCCAGTTCCGAAGCCTCCGGACCCGAACCGACATAGACCAGCCCTCGCTGCTCGCAGAGGCGCTGGACCTGACCGTCCTCGCCGAACGTCCCATGCAGCGCGATGAAGACCACGTCGATACCTTCGCGGTCGAGGGCGGAGGTATCGTCGGGAGAAATATCGGCTGTGGTAACGCGATGTCCGCACTGCTTCAGGGCCTCGGCGACGGCCTGGCCTGACATTATCGAAACTTCCCGTTCGCCGCCCGGACCACCCATCAGGACGGTTATATCCAGCACGTCCGTATGCACATGAGGTGAGTTGGGTGCCATGCTCTCGCCCAAAGGGCGTGAGCATGTCTTTACTGCAGGGTCAGCATGTCCACCCGCTGCGCATGAGGACATGCCACCGATTGTTGTCAACGATTCGACCGGCATCACCAGACCTCGAGTTCAAGTTCCAGATAGACTTCCAGGCGTTTATAGACGGTTTCTCGAACGATGTTGATAAGTTTCAGCACGTCCGATGCCCGCGTATTCGGTTCTGCGAGGATAAAGTTGGCGTGTTTGTCCGATATGCACGCCCCGCCGACGCTTCGACCCTTCAGCCCGACCTTGTCGATCAGCGCGCCGGCCGCCAGACCTCGAGGATTCTTGAAGATGCACCCGGCGCTGCGCCTCGCCAGAGGCTGGGTGTTCTTCTTGTAAATCCAGATTTGCTTGACTTGGTTGAGGATTCGGTGCGGGTCGTCGGACAAGAGCCGAAACTCCGCGCCGAGGATGACCGTGGAGGTGATGTTCGTGCAGCGATACCCAAACGTCAGTTCGCCCCTCGTACGTGTAAATGCCACGCCGTCGGCGTCCATCAGTTGGACGGTCTCGATGGCGCTTCCGATGTCGCCGAAGGCCCCGCCGGCGTTCATTCGGACCGCCCCGCCGACGCTTCCGGGGATACCGGCAAGACATTCCATCCCGCTTTTGCCCTCGCGGACGCATCGCAGCACGAGCCGGCTGAGGTCCGCCGCCGCGCCCGCCTTGACGCCGTCGGCGGAGAATTTGACTTCGCTGAAATTCTCGCCGACTAAGTGGATCACGGCGCCCCTGACGCCGGCATCATCCACGAGCAGATTTGCGCCGCCGCCAAGGACTCGCACCGGTATCTGGTTTTCCCGGCAGCATTTCAGGACCTCGGTCAACTGCTCCACCGAGGTCGGTTCGATGAAATACTGCGCCGCTCCGCCGATCCGGAACCAGGTGTGCGGCGCCATCGGTTCTTCGGTTTTAACAATTTGTTCCAAGCCAGCAAACAATTTCATCTGCAACCTTCCATATATCGCCCGCTCCCATCGTGATTACCAGATCGCCGGGAGCGAGGGACTTTTTAAGATGTTCGGTAATCAGTTCAAACGTCGGCAGAAAGACCGCATCCCCGCCGTTGAGCCGTATCTGCGCGACGAGATCCTCGGCGCAGATGTGCTCCTTCTCGCGCTGGCTGTCGCGGACAAAGTAAATCTCCGGTACGATAATTTTATCGACCATGCCGAAACTTCTCGCAAAGTCCTTCAGCAGAAACCGCGTCCGGGAGTGCTGGTGCGGTTGAAAGACGCACCATATCCGCCGCGGGCTGAAGAAATCCGCAGCCGCACGCAGCGTAACCTGAATCTCCGTGGGATGGTGGGCGTAATCATCCACCACGGTAACTCCGCCTAGCTGCGCCTTTACGGTCATCCGGCGGTAGATACCCTCGAATCCGCCGATGGCGGAGGCGATTTCCTCCGGCGTCAATCCCGCCTGGAAAAGCAGAGCGGCTGCCGCCAGGGCGTTATAGACGTGGTGCAGACCCGGAATCCGCAAGGCGATGTGGCAAAATTTTCGTCCACCCACCAGCACGTCGAAGCGAAATCGGCCTCGATCCGCCGTCAGATTAGAACCTCGCCAGGTACACCGATCGTCCAGCCCGAACGTCTGCACGTCGCAGGAAGCGTCTCGCACAGCCGAGGACACACTGCAGTCTTCGCCGTTAACCACCAGCAGGCCG
>CAYUYD010000097.1:0-251 GCA_964449105.1 uncultured Planctomycetaceae bacterium
TGCCGGAGGTACTGGCGGTTGTCCATCCTGCCCTGTCGAGCGACTATCCCAACGCCGACCTGTCAGGGGCGGGGGTTGCTTTCAAACTCGCCTGGCGCTTGGCGCGCCGGCTCTGCGGCAGCGACCGCGTGGATGAGCCGATGCGGAATTTCCTGCTGGAGGCGACCACGCTGGCGGCGCTTGGAACCATCGCCGATGTCGTCCCGCTGCTGGATGAGAACCGCATCCTGGCTGTCTATGGCCTGAAGGGC
>CAYUYD010000097.1:261-8829 GCA_964449105.1 uncultured Planctomycetaceae bacterium
AGGGCCTGGTGGTGACGGATCATCCGGGTCTCCGCGCCTTGATAACGTCGGCCCGCCTGGACGGCGAGAGGCTGGATGCGTTTGACGTCGGTTTTCGTCTTGCGCCGCGACTGAACGCCTGCGGCAGGATGGGACATGCGCGCCTTGCCGTGGAGATGCTGACTCGCGCCGAGCCGGAGCGATGCCGCCGGATCGCCGAATATCTCGAAAAGCAGAACGCGGAGAGGCAGAAGGTCGAGCGGCAGATCAGCGACCAGGCCGTCGAAATGGTCCGCTCCGGCGAGGCTGACGGTAAAGCAATTGTGCTGGCTTCGGCGGACTGGCACGCCGGCGTTGTCGGGATAGTGGCCTCTCGACTGGTGGAACAGTTCGGCCGACCTGCCGTGCTGATTGCCCTGGACGGCGCGACCGGACGAGGCTCGGCCAGAAGCATTGACGGCTTCCACATGCGAGACGCCCTGGCCGCATGTTCCGAACACCTGTTGAGTTTCGGCGGTCACGCCATGGCCGGCGGGCTGAGGCTGGCGGCGGAAGCGGTCGAAAAATTCGCCGTCGATTTCGCACGATACGCAGGGGAGAATATCGCCGAAGATGCGCCCCTGCCGGCGCTGAGAATTGACGCGGAGGTAACACTGGCGGAATTATCCTATCCGGTCGTCGAGCAGTTGGAACGTATGGCTCCGTTCGGAAGGGGCAATCCCAGGCCGCTTGTGGCTGTATGCTCTTGCCGGATAATGACGCCGCCGCAGCGGATTGGACGAAACGGCGGGGTTGTAAGTTTTATCGTCGGTCAGGAGCAACCTCAAAGCACGCGGATGCGATGTGTCGGCTTCGGAATGGGCGAACTGGCCGACGAACTCGCCGGCATCAATACCGTCGATATTGTCGGCGAACCGGTGCTGAATCATTTCAACGGCCGAAGCAGCGTGGAAATGCACCTCCGCGACGTTGTGTGGGAATAAGAGATTTTCGATTTTTGATTTTTGATTTTCGATTTCCAATTGAAAAAATGTCCGGCTGATTTTCTGTTGAATTGGAAATTGCAAATGGGAAATTGGCTATTGGGAATCGCCAAGACTACGCTTCGCTCTGCCCCGACCTGTTGCTGAATTTTTTCCACAGCGAGATAATTGGTCCGCTTGCGGCATAGGCAATCGCCGCCAACGGCAGGGCGAACTGGCCGAACATCAGCGCCGCCGCGATGACGACAACGGTAATGACGACGTGGCTGAAAGGCTTCCTTCCTATTACGAACCGGTTGACCAGGTGCGAGTACCGGAACCGTGTAACCATCAGGATCGCCACCGCGAGCGTCGCCGCAGGAAGGGCGACGCCGACAGTGATGTTCAGCCACCTGGCCGATTTCAGACCTTCCTCGGCGCTCTGGATATGCCCGAACAGGAGGACCATCGCCGCCACCAGCACCGCAGCGGCGGGCGAGGGCAGACCACGAAAATACAAGTGGTGCAGGAGGTCGGGGGCGTTTTCGATGGTGAACCTCGCCAGGCGAAGGACCGCACAGCAGAGGTAAATAACCGCGATGACCATCACCACCTTTCCCAGCATTGAGGCCTGTGGTGCGAAGAACTCAAAATCGGGGATCTGCTTTGTCATTGCGACGGCGTGGACCATGAGTATCGCCGGGGCTGCGCCGAAACTGATTATGTCGCAGAGGCTGTCGAGCTGCGCGCCGAAATCGGTCGCCTGGCGGGTCATCCTGGCGACTCGCCCGTCCAGGGCGTCGAACAGCAGCGCCGCGAAGATTAACCAGGCTGCAATCATAAGGTTGCCGATCCCGCCGGCGTTTCCCAGGCCGGCCTTTGTGGCGTAGTGGATAGAGGCGAAACCGGCTATTCCGTTCATCAGCGTTACAATCGTCGGAAGGGCGGAGATGCTGCGAAGAACCGTCTTACGCAGCGGACGGCGACGAGGCGAATCATCGCCGGCGGTTTCTATATTTTCCGGGTCGCTCACGATTGCTTCTCCTGCGCCGGCCTGTCCGGCGGCGAGTCGAGGGGCGGGCGAACGAGGACGGTCCTGCCCGCGCGAACGGCCTGACCGACCTTAACAGCAATTTCGCCGATCATGCCGTGAGGTATCATCGTCTCCACGCGCGAGCCGAATTTTATCATGCCGATCCGCTGGGCGGCGGCGACTTCCTGTCCGATACGCAGATCGGTAACGATTCGGCGGGCGATCAGCCCGGCAATCTGACGGATCACTACGGGAAACGTCTGTCCGTCGCCGCTTCTGGCCGACAGCCGGACCGTCGCGGATTCGTTCCGCTCCGCCGCTTCGGGCTTTCGAGCATCGGCGTATCCGCCGGGATTGTGTTCGATCTTCGCTACCGACCCGGCACACGGGCTGCGATTTACGTGGACGTTGAAGATGCTCATAAAGATTCCGATTCGCACCCCGTCGGTCCCAAGCGGACTTTCATCGCCGACCGGTGTTATGTCTGCGACTCTTCCGTCGGCAGGGGATATAAAGGCGCTGTCTTCGTCCGGTTTCCGCTGCGGGTCGCGGAAGAAGCATAATACGTACACCCACGCTGCCGCAGGTATGATTACCACCGGCCAGAATATCACTGCCGCAGCCACCGAAGCCGCTCCACAGACGGCTGTGGCGATAATCATTTCACGCAAACCGTACTTTGTCAGGGGAATTCGCACAATATGAGTTTAAGCCGCGAACGACGCGAACGAAAGACAAAAAAAGTCCACGGATTACACAGATTTTTAAAAACATATAAAGATTGCAACGAAATACTCGTCTTTTTCTGTTGGAAATCCGTGTAATCCGTGGACTATTCTGTTTCAAGCAGGGCGATGATTTGCCTGGCCAGATCGGTTTTGCTCCGCCTGGCCCAGGGCAGGGCGATACCGTTGGGCGAGAGGATGCAGGCTTCGGATGTGTCGGCGCCCATTGCGGCGGGGGTGTTAACGACAACATAATCCGCATTTTTACGTTTCATCTCATTGCGAGCCTTGGCCTCAATCTGCTCGACGGGAGCATCCTCAACAGCGAAGGCGATGATGACCTGGCCGAGGCGTTTTCGCCGACCCAGTCCCGCAAGGATGTCCTCGGTTGGATGGAGCGTTATCTGCACAGGCCCGGCAGAACGCGAAATCTTTGTCGCAGAAGGTTTTTCGACGACGGTAAAGTCTCCGACGGCGGCAGCCATGATTAACGCATCGCAATCGTCGAATCGCTCGTCGAGGGCCTGGGCCAACTCCTTGACGGTTACAAACGTTACGACCTCGCATCCGGCGGGCGGACCAATCGCCGTCGGACCGGTGATTAAAGTTACCTCATGTCCGGCTGAAACGGCGCCGGCTGCAGCGGCATAGCCCATCTTCCCGCTGGAGGCGGTGGTGATGAAACGAACGCTGTCGATGTGCTCCCGCGTCGGACCTGATGTAATGATGATTTTCATTGTAAGATGAATTATCCGTCGTTGAAGGAAATAGCAGGATTTCAGGGATTTTAAGATTACGGGATAAAAATACAAAAAAATAAAAAATCCCTGTAATCCAATAATCCCTATAATCCTGCTCTCTTCTTCTTCTTTGTAATCAGTTCAGAACTCCAGTTTTTTCGGTGGTTTGTCAAGGCGGACGTATTTCTGCGAAATCCAGTCGTCCTGGACCTTGAATATCCGATACCCGTAGCCGCGTAAATCCACAGGCCTGAACGTCCCGCCGACGGTATAGATCGTGAAATCGCCGGTGCCGCACTCCTTGGTGATGTGGGTGTGCCCTGCCATAATGACGCGGACGCGATACTTGCGGGCGAGCGTCAGCAGCCGCCTGCGGGCGGTCGGGTGCATGTTGGTCAGTTTATGACGTTCATCCTCGGTTTTCGTATAGGGCGGGAGGTGCGCGAGGATGAATATGTGAGTTCGCCCGTCGGCCCTTGAGCGTGCGAGAGTCTTTTCGAGCCAGTTCCACTGGGCTCGCACCTCGGACCGGAAATCGGAGTCTTTGGTCCTGAAGTAATAGGTGTCGGCGCAGAGCGTCGTGGAGTTCAGGCAGATGAAGTCGCAGTTATTGTGCGTGAAGACGTAGTAGTCTTTGCCGTATCTTTGGCGGTAGGTTTGGAGGGTTTCATGGTCGCGGATGTCGTGGTTGCCGGGGATGAAGTGGACGGGAACCTTGAATTTCTCCAAGGCTGGGTCCAGGTTGTCGGTCATCTTTTTCTTAAGCCTGTGGGTCATGTCGCCGGGCATGAGGACGATGGCGGGTTTCAGGCGGTTAATCTGGTGTCGCTGTTGCACAAAGCGCCGATTGGTCCCTTTGGTGAAGCCGATGTGCGGGTCGCCGGCGAGGACGAAGTAAAATGGCTTGAACGCCTGTGTTTTTTGGGTCGTTGCCTGCATGGTAGTAGCCGAATCCCTTGAAAGTTTATCCGCACCGGCGGGCTTTTCGCAAAATGCGAGTAGGCAAAAAACCGAGGTCATGAACGTTATGAGGGATACTTTACGATAAAGCCGCTTCTTTTGCATGGCGTCAATCGTTCGGCTTCGTCGGGCGCTTTTTGAGCAGTTCTTCCGCCGCGGCGAGGATTTCGTCCGGTTCGGCCATTCTTCCGACGCCGACGGTTCCGCAGGCAAGGCGGCCCTCGCCGGGGCCGACGACGTGGACGCCTCGCTCCAGAAGTTTTTGGACGTTTTCCCGGGTAGGAGCGGCCTGCCACATCCGCGTGTTCATTGCCGGGGCCAGGAGAATGTCGCAAGCGCCGTGGGCCGACAGCGCCAGGGCGGAGACAAGGTCGTCGGCGATTCCGGCAGCCATTTTGGCGATGATATTGGCTGTGGCGGGGGCGACGATCATCATGTCCGCCCGCTCGGTCAGCGAGAGGTGCCGGGGCTGGTAGTTTTCGCCCGCCTGCCAAAGCGAGTTGAACACCTCCCTGCCCGTGAGTGTCTGGAAGGTCAGCGGCGTGACGAACCGCTCTGCGGCGTCCGTCATGGCGACGCTGACGCCGGCGCCGGCCTGCGTCAGTTTGCTCGCAAGGTCGGCAGACTTGTAGCACGCGATGCCGCCGGTTACGCACAGCAGCACCTCGAAGCCTTCCAGTCCCGACGTACGTCGGGATTTATTTTCGCCGGTCATAAGTCTGAGTCCGGAACTTTACTTCCTGTTGGGAATTCGAATAATCTTATCCGGCGACGGCACGTCGGAGTTTTCGTAATCGATGGCGATCTTGTCGTCGAGTATTTCCTGGACGACGACTTCCATATCGGTCATGCCTCTGGTTCGGTCCACGAGGGGTCTTGCGCCTTCGAGCAGTTCGCCCCATCGTTTCATAATCAGTGCGGCGAGTTTGAACCGTCCGCCGACCTTATAGACCAGATCATCGCTTTTCAGTGCCTCAATCATTTTTGCGTTCGCTCCTTGACGATATCGACGACTTCCCGGATTGCACGCCCCAGGTCGTCGTTGACTATCCTGTGATTATATATCCCGCTGCCTGCGGCGATACAGGTTTCTTCTTTCGCTCGCGCGAACCTTCGCTCGATTTTATCGGGCGATTCAGTCCCTCTGCCTGTCAGCCGGCGCTTCAGTTCGTCCTCGTCGGGCGGGCCTATGAAGATAAACGCCGCATCCGGCATTGTCCGGTGCACCTGCCTGCCGCCTTCGATGTCGATTTCGAGGATAACGGTCTTTCCCGCCGACAGCGCCGAGGCCACCGGTTTTTCCGGCGTGCCGTAATAGTCGCCGAAGACCTCGGCCCATTCAAGCAGCCGCCCCTCGGCGATCATTTTTTCAAATGCAGGTCGGTCCACGAAGAAGTAATCCCGCCCGTCGATTTCGCCGGGCCTGGGCTTGCGCGTAGTGGCCGATATGCTGTAAAAAGCATCTGTTTGCCGAAGCACCTCGCGGACGATTGTACTCTTTCCGACACCGCTTGGCCCCGTAATTACGATCAAACGACCGGCATCCGGCATTTGGCATTTAGCATTTGTCATTTAGCATTTCTTACTCGACGTTCTGCACCTGTTCTTTTATGCGGTCGATGGCCGTCTTGATTTCGACGATGACTCTGGCGATTTGACCGTCGTTTGCTTTGGATGCGATAGTATTGGCCTCGCGGAGCATTTCCTGTGCGAGGAAATCGAGTTTTCGACCGGCCTGGTCGTCGTCTTTGACAGCGTTTCGGAACTGCTCGATATGCCCGCCCAGGCGGGACAGTTCCTCGGCGATGTCGCACCGCTCGGCGAAGATCGCAACCTCCCGCGCCAGGGTCGATTCGTCGAGGTCCAGCTCGGCCGATGCGGTCAGTTCGGCTACTCGCCGTCCGAGTCGCTCATGATACTCTTGTATGACTGTCCCGGCGCGTCCGGATACGTCGGACAGTCGCTGCTCGATAATGTCGCACTGGGCGAGAAGGTCATCGGCGACGACCTTTCCTTCAAGGGTTCGCATCTCCAGAAGGGCGGCGACGGTTTCTTCCACCAGATCGAGTATTTTCGATTTGACCTGGTCCGGCAGGCTCTCCGAATCCGGCGACGAACATACGCCCGGCAGCGACAGCAGGGACGCCAGGTCTAGGGTGATGTTCACGTCAATCTGGTCAGGCCTGATGACGTCAAGTTGCTCGATGTATCGCTCCAGGACGGGGATGTTTATTTTCGGCGCTGCCTCCGCTGACATTGCCGTCATCCTCATGACGAATTGGACGCTGCCTCGATTGAGGCGAGTCCGCAGGCGGCGGTCAATCTCGACTTCCAGCCTGCTCCACAGGTCCGGCAGGCGAACGCCGGCCTTGAAATACCGACTGTTGACCGAGCGGATTTCGACGGAATACCGGACGCCGGCGATTTCCCGGCTTTGCGATCCGAAGCCTGTCATTGACCGAATCATTCACTTTACTCCTGCGTACCTTCCGGCTTGGTCGCCGCGGCGACCAGGCCGGCCGGTCAGTTTGGCGCTCCGGACGGAGCCGACGCCGCAGCGTCCGTCGTCGGAGCGGTGGCTGTTGTTGTGGAAGGATGCGAATACACGCCGATTTGTATGTCGCTGTCTTTTCGTCCGCTAAGGCACGCTATGGCCTTGAGTGTCGTTCCAGGCGTGATGTGGACAGGCGCTTCGTACTTCCGCGACTTGCGTGTCGGTTCGCTGCCATCGACCGTATAGAAGATGTCCGCCTTTGGCGGACTGGTGGTTATCTGTACCTGTTTTGCCTTGGCGATGGGTCCGGGCGGAGGATAGAAAGCCGGCGTGGTGATCTTTGCCGGTTCTCCGCCTCGGAATAATTTTGTCGTGCCTACAGCCAGAAGCAGGAATACGCCGACCAGCACGATTGTTACCCATGTAAAGACATCGCCTGTCCGCGTGCCGAAGGCGGATTGCCCCCCGCCGCCCAGGATACCGCCCAAACCGCCGCCCCTGCCCTTCTGAAGCAATACGATAATTATCAGAAGAACGCAGACGACCAGAAAAACAATTGCTAAAATCGTTGGCATATTTAACCTCTCAATTCCTGTTTTAGTAGCCGGCAGCCGGGATAAAAAAGCGGGCATTGGGCATTAGGCATTTGGCATTGGTAGTTACGGGTTGTTGTATGTATTGCCGTCATATTCCGACATTGTGTCGAATCGAGAATTTAAAACAAGAGAAACCATAATCAACCTTGTGCCACCAATGCCAAATGCCCAATGACGAATGCCTTTCCTTAATCCTCAATCCACAATTATTCAATTCCCGCTTGTATGATTTTAGCAAAATCGTCGGCCTTCAGGCTGGCGCCGCCGACCAGCGTCCCGTCAATGTCAGGCCGGCAGAGCAGTTCGCCGGCGTTGTCCGGTTTTACCGACCCGCCGTATTGTATTCGCACGCTCCGGGCTGTGGCGTCGTCGTAAATCTCAGCCAGCAAGCCCCGAATCACGGCGTGCACCTCCTGTGCCTGGTCGGGCGTAGCGGTTACGCCTGTGCCGATTGCCCAGACCGGCTCGTAGGCGATGGTAACACCGGCCAGGTCGGCCGAGGAAATACCTTCCAGCCCCAGGTGAATCTGACGCGAGACCACATCTATTGTCTCATCGGCCTGCCGCTCAGTCAACAACTCGCCGACGCACAGGATGGGCTTCAGACCGTCGCCGATGCACTTGAGGACCTTGCGGTTTATCGTCTCGTCGGTTTCCCCGATGACATGCCGTCGCTCGCTGTGTCCGCAGATAACGTAGGTACAGCCGACGTCCTTCAGCATGGCGGCGGACACCTCGCCGGTATAAGCGCCGTTGTTCTCGTAGAATACGTCCTGCGCGCCGAGGGCGATTTTAGAACCGGCCAGCACCTTTCCGACAGGGGCGAGATAGGGAAACGGCGGGCAGACGGCGATGTCCACAGCCTCGACCGAGCCGACCTTCTCGACTATCGCCCTCGCCAGGGCGGGCGACTCTTTAAGCGACGTGGTCATCTTCCAGTTACCGGCGATAAATAGTCTTCTTGTCATTATTTTTATTCTCGCAACTATTATTGACCTTTGAATGGCAAAATAAACTTCGGCCGCTACGGAAACAAATATAGCAGGATTATAGGGATTACAGGATTATGGGGATTTTAA
>CAYUYD010000098.1:0-8808 GCA_964449105.1 uncultured Planctomycetaceae bacterium
CTTTGTTGTAACCAATTGAAATTATTCGACTTCTAACGGGACACTACTGACAATTTTCCACGAATTTCACGAATTACTGCGAATTCCACGAATTTTTTTATTTTTCTAAAATTCGTGTAATTAGTTCTCATTCGTGCAATTCGTGTTAACAGACGATACAAAGCACCTCTCCGCCGACGTTTTCTTCCCTGCACCGGCGGTCGGACAATACACCCTTGCTGGTGGAGACGATTGCTATACCCAGCCCGTCCATCGGGCGTGGCAGATCGCCTGCACCGCTATAGAACCTTTGCCCCGGTTTGGAGGCGCGTTTCAATTCCGATATTACCTGCTCGCCGCCGGGGGCGTAACGAAGATATACCCGCAACAACCCCGCCGGGCGGTCGCCGTCATCGATCCGCGTGTAATCGGCGATATATCCTTCTTCTTTCAGCACCTGCGCGACGCCTTCGCAGATTTTGCTTGCGCGGACGTTGACTGCCTTGTGCCCTGCGCCGGCGGCATTGCGAATTCGCGTCAGCATGTCAGCAATGGGGTCCGATAGACTCATAATTCACCAACTCGCCTTTTTCATCCCCGGAATCTTGCCTTCGTTGGCGAGTTTGCGGAGGCAGATTCGGCAGATTCTGAATTTCCTGTACACGCTGCGGGGGCGCCCGCAAATCTGGCAGCGACGCTGGATGCGACTGCTGAACTTGGGCGTCCTTTTGCTCTTTACTATTTGCGCCTTCGTGGCCATTGGTTCCTCTTATGTCCGAAACGGCATTCCCATCAGCGACAACAGCCTGCGGGCCTGTTCATCGGTCCGCGCCGTCGTTATGATCGCTATATTCATGCCCTGCGTAGCCTGGACCTTATCCGGATTAATCTCTGGAAAGACGGTCTGTTCCGTCAGCCCCATATTGTAATTACCTTTCCCGTCGAACCCGCCGGTCGGAAGACCGCGGAAGTCCTTCACTCGCGGTATAGCCAAACCTATCAGGCGCTCAAGGAACTCGTACATCCGCCGACCTCGAAGCGTAACCTTCAGCCCGATCTTCATGCCCAGGCGGAGTTTGAAGTTGGAAACGCTCTTGCGCGCCCGCGTTATAACCGGCTTCTGACCGGTAATCAGCGACAGTTCCGCTGCTGCCGGTTCGAGGCAGGCTTCACTCTCAACGGCCTTTTTACCAAGCCCCATCGAAACGACAATCTTCTCCAGCCTGGGAGCCGCCAAGCGGTTTCTGAGGCCGAATTCCTTCGTCAGGACGGGAAGTACTTCGCTCTTATAATGTTTCAGAAGATTCGCAACCATCGTTCAAGCACTTTCCTATTGGCTCTTTTTCTCGCCGACGGCCCCGAGGCTCTGCCCCGACCTCCTGGCGAACCGTTCCTTGACACCTGCGGAGTTGACCCGGAACCCAACCCGCGTCGGCTGGGACGTTTTCGGGTCGGTCGGCAGGACGTTGGAGATGTTTATCGGCATCTCCTTCTGGATTCTTCCGCCCTGTGGGTGCTGGCGCGAGGGACGGAGATGGCGATAGACACGATTGACGCCTGCCACGAGGACTTTTCCTCTGGTTGGATAGACGGCCAACACCTCGCCGGTCTTTCCTTTGTCGTCCCCGGCGATGATCGTTACCGTATCACCTTTTCGCACATGTCTTGCCATTTATTAAACCACCTCGGTTGCCAGTGAGATTATTTTCATAAAGTTTCTTTCCCGCAGTTCCCTTGCAACGGCGCCGAAGATTCTCGTTCCTCTGGGGTTGCCCTGTTCATCGATGATAACGGCTGCGCTTTTATCAAAGCGGACGTAACTGCCGTCGGCCCTGCGGATGGGAAACGCCGTTCGCACGACCACGCACCGGACGATGTCGCTCTTCTTGACAACCCCGCCGGGAGTAGCCTTCTTTACGGTACAGATAATTATGTCGCCGACACCGGCCTTCCGGCGGGTGAACTGTCCCCGTGCCGTCGAACCGCCCAGCACCTTGATGCAGAGGGCGCTTTTGGCGCCGGTGTTATCGGCTATGTCGAGTTTTGTTTCCTGCTGAATCACTTTTCTGTCGTTGCCTCCGGGGCGCCGGCAGCGCCGGGGACGCTCGTTTTGATTATCCGAACAAGCCGCCATGACTTGCTCTTGCTTATCGGCCTGGACAAGACCGCCTCGACCGTATCGCCCACGCGAGCCTCTTCGCGTGCATCGTGAACAAGCATCTTCTTCCGCCGGCGAACATACTTACCGTACAGTGGATGCTTCGTAAGCCTGTTAACCACGATCCGCACTGTCTTGCGCCCGGAAATCGAATCGACCACTCCGGTCAGATTAACCTTTCGCGTCGGCGCCGATTTTTGGGCTTCTTTTACAACCATTCGCTGTCTTCCCGTGTTATTCTTCCTTGTCCGCGCCGGCAAGAGCCAGTTGGCGTTCGCGCCGGACGGTCAAAACCCGCGCGATGTCTCGCTTGGCCTTGGCGAGCATAGAAGGGTCTTCCAGTTTTTCCGTTACCGCCTGTGCCCGCAGGTCGAACATGTGCCGATGCAGGCGGTCCAGTTCTGCCTGGATTTCCTCGTCCGAAAAATGCCTTATCTCTTCGACTTTCATATAACCGTAACCATCAAATTCACATTCTTATCCGTGCATCCTCTTGGCCAGCCGACACCGTATCGGCATCTTGCAGGCAATCCGGCGGAGGGCGGCCTTGGCGGTATCGGCCTCCGTACCGGAAATCTCGAACAGCATTGTTCCGGGCTTGACCGGGGCGACCCACATTTCAGGTTCGCCCTTTCCCTTGCCCATTCGCGTCTCCAGCGGCTTGGCCGAAACCGGTTTATCGGGAAAGATTCGGATATAGACCCGACCTTCACGATGCAGAAAGTGCGTTGCCGCCACACGACCGGCCTCAATCTGCTTGGCGGTAATCCACCCTGCCTCCAGGCTCTGGAGCCCGAAATCGCCGTAGGAAACCCTGTTGCCGCGAGTGGCATTTCCGCGGACGCGACCTCGCTGCATCTTCCGGTGCTTGACTCTTTTCGGCATTAAGGCCATTTACTTGTCTTCCTCTGCGGCTTCGGCAGGAATGTCCTGCCGCGGGTTTTCTGTTTTCTGTTCATCACCGGTGGTCGCGGCAGGCGGTCTGGTTCTGCCGTGACCGGGACGTCCGGTCTGATGCCGACGACCGGGGCGCTCATGAGCGGGCGGGGCGGGGCGACGAGGCTCGTCCGACTGGTCCGCTTCACCGAACCGACCGCGATAAATCCATACCTTAACACCCAGCACACCGTAGGAGGCGAAGCACTCGGCGAAACCATAATCCACGTCCGCATCCAGCGTATGCAGCGGGATTGACCCTGTGATCTGTTTTACGGTCCGGCTCATTTCCGCCCCGCCGACCCGACCCGAAACCTGGATCTTTACGCCCTTGGCGCCGGCCTGCATGATCGTCTCGCTTCGCTGCTTCATAGCGCGACGGAAACTGGCTCGCCGCTTGAGTTGGTCGGCTACGGCAACGGCCGCCAGCTGCGCATCCAGGTCGGGCTTGGCAATCTCCAGGACGTTGACATTGACTCGCCGGTTGGACAGGTCCTCCAGCGCCTCTTTGAGTTTTTCCACTTCAGCGCCGCGAGGCCCGATGACCAGTCCGGGTCTGGCAGTCTTCAGCGTAACCTTGACCTCTTCGCGGGTGCGCTCGATTTCTATTCTGCTTATTCCGGCGTAGGGGGGCTGGCGGTTCAGACGGTTCTCGATAAACTCCCTGATCTTCCAGTCCTCGACAAGGAACTCGCCGAAGTTGCTTTTGGGCGCGAACCATCGGCTGGCCCACCCACGGGTGATGCCGGTTCGGAAACCTATTGGTGAAACCTTATGGCCCATAATCTCAATCCTGTCTTATCTGCCGACTTTCCTCGATTCGACCACGACGGTTATATGGCTGTTGCGCTTCATAATCGGAAAGGCCCGCCCGCGGTCCTTCGGGCGCCAACGTTTCATCGTAGGCGCCTCATCCACAAACGCCTGTTCGACGTAGAGCGATTCGGCATCGGCCTCGGCTTCGTCGGCGTTGGCGACCGCACTGGTCAGTACCTTCCGAACGAGCACCGCTCCCCGGTGGGGCGTGAACTTCAGCACGTTCAATGCCTCTTCCACGTCGCGCCCGCGAATCAAATTCGCTATAAGGCGGACCTTACTGGGACTAATCCGTGCAAATCTATGTATCGCTTTCCATGCCATATCTATAATATCTTTCACCGGATTTATCGGGCTTAAGTGCTTCGCTTCGCCGCTGTGTGTCCGCGGAACGTCCGCGTGGGGCTGAACTCTCCCAACTTGTGTCCTACCATATCCTCTGTAACGAAGACGGAATGAAAAATCTTTCCGTTATACACGTTGAACGTATGTCCGATGAATTCAGGTACGATAGTACACGCCCGCGCCCAGATCTTAATCGGCTCACGCGAACCGGTCTGCTTCTGCTGCTGGACCTTGCGGAAGAGTTTCTCGTCCACGTACGGTCCTTTTTTAAGGCTTCTGGCCATTATTCACTCCCGACGAATCGGAATTTCTCTCTAAAGCTTAACCAGGCCGTAGCGTCTGCTACGACGTCGGCGAAGGATTAGTTTATTTGAGGTTCTTCGTTTTTTCCGCGTTCTTCCGCCCTTGGCGAGTTTCCCGGTTCGGCTGCACGGATGGCGTCCGCCTCCGCTTCTACCTTCACCGCCTCCCATCGGGTGGGCAACGGGGTTCATTGCCACGCCGCGAACGTGCGGTCTGCGGCCCATGTGTCTCTTTCGACCGGCCTTGCCCAGTCGGACGTTCTGATGGTCAAGGTTGCCCAACTGGCCTATGGTTGCCCGGCAGCGGGCATCGACCATTCTCGTCTCGCCGCTTGGAAGGACCAGATGCGCCCACTTTCCTTCCTTTGCCATCAGTCTGGCCGATCCGCCGGCAGAGCGGACCAGTTTACCTCCGGCGCCGGGGATCATTTCGACGTTATGAACAGCCAGCCCGTTGGGAATTTTCGCAAGTGGCAGGCAATTACCGAGCCTCGGTTCGACGGCATCGCCGGAGTAAATCTTTTGTCCTGCCTGCAGGCCCACAGGGGCGAGGATGTATCGTTTTTCACCGTCGGCGTAATTTATCAGAGCGATGTTGCAGGTGCGGTTCGGATCGTACTCGATCGTTGCGACCGTACCTTCCACATTATCCTTGTTGCGCTTGAAATCTATGACGCGGTACATCCGCTTGGCCCCGCCACCGCGGCACCGGCTGGTAATCACGCCTTTATGATTGCGTCCGCCGGTCTTCTTCAGCGGACGCAGAAGCGACTTTGTCGGCGCATCACCAGTCAACTCCTCGCGGATGTTGACACTGGCGTTTCGCCTGCCTGCCGACGTCGGTTTGTAAATCTTAATTGCCATTATTCGTCCTAGAACAGATCAATGTGATAGTCCGGGTGGAGGATAATCACTGCCTTTTTCCAGTGGCTTGTCGTACCCATCTTATATCCGACCCGACGCGGCTTGCCGCGACGATTGGCCGAACGGACAGTCAGGACCTTCACGTTATAAATCTTCTCGATAGCCTGCTTTATCTGGGTCTTGTTCGCATCAGGATTAACCTGAAAAGCATAGGCATTCCGCGTCTGAGACTGATGCGTTCCCTTCTCGGTTACCAGCGGGCGCACTATCGTGTTGTAAATATCGTTTTTCATTTCCTATTGCTCACGCCGACGGTGTTGAGTAGTTTGTCCATCGCCTCGCGTGTCAGCAGCATCTTCTGCCGGGTTGCTATGTCGAAGGCGTTCAAATCCTCCACCGGACGGACGGTAATATCCGGGATATTGCGTGCGCTCCTGAAGAGGATTTCGTCGTATTCGGCCAGCGTCAGCAGGCAGGAGCGGTTTATCTTCAGATTGGCCAGTACCCCGGCAACGAATTTCGTTTTCGGTTCCGTCATCGACAGGCCATCGACCACTATAAGATCATTTCCAAGGATTTTCGCGAGTATGGCCGAGTTCAGCGCGCCTCGTCGCATTTTTTTCGGCAGGTCCTTTCGGTAGCTGTGCGGCGTCTTTGCGAAGGTCATTCCCCCGCCGCGGACTTTTCCGGTACGGACCGGTCCGCGCCTGGCGTTTCCCGTGCCTTTCTGACGGAAGAGTTTGCGGGTCGAGCCTGCGACCTGACCTCTACCCTTGGTGGCGGCGGTGCCCTGCCGACGGTTCGCGTGATAGGCAACAACCGCCTGCTTCAGCAGGGCGACGTTGACGCTCTTGCCGAAACGCTCATCATCTACCTTAAGCGTCTCGATCTGCTCGCCGGCCGTGTTGTACACTGGAACTTCCAACATCTCTTCTCTTCTTTGAAAACCTATTTATTCCTTCTTTTCCCTTGCGGTGTGGGATTTCCTGATAAACAGGTACCCGCCATTCGGTCCCGGCAGGGCACCCTTGATAAGCAGGAGGTTATTTTCGGCGTCTATACCCATCAGTCGATGGTTCCTGCTGGTGGACCGGGCCGAACCCATATGCCCAGCCATTCTTTTACCCTTTTTTATGTTTCCACCGTGACCTCGGTCGGTGCCGTGGCCGGAGATGGCGCCGGGGCTGCGGTGTTTCCGTTCGGTTCCGTGGCTTTGGGGCATACCCTTGAAACCGTGACGTTTCATACCGCCGGCAAAACCCTTTCCCTTGGTAGTCCCGACAACGTCAACAAAATTGATGCCTTCGAAGATCTCAACCGTCAGGGTCGCCCCGACGTCGGTGTCGGCCTGTTCGTCCATAAGCCGGACTTCACGAACGATTCTTTTCGGCATGGTTTTGGCGCGCTCAGCGTGTCCGATTGCGGGTTTGGCCGCCCGGTTTTTCCGAACGTCCTCAAAGCCGATTTGGACGGCATCGTAACCGTCCTTTTGGTCGGTGCGCTTTACCTGGAGGACCACGCACGGTCCGGCGCGCACGACGGTTACGGGGCAGACTGCACCGTTCTCGGCGAATATCTGCGTCATGCCGACTTTTTTTCCAATCAATGCCGGATTCATCTTATCCCGTACTTTCCATCCGAAAGGGTTTCACCACCAGCTAAAAGGCACATGTATCAAAACCGCTATCGTTCAAACCTACGCCTTTATCTTCACGAACACCCCTGCCGGTACTATGAGTCTGTTCAATGCTTCGATCGTGCGAACCGTCGGCTCATAGATGTCAATAATCCGCTTATGAGTTCGCATCTCGAACTGTTCTCGCGATTTCTTGTCCACGAACGGACCGCGAAGCACCGTATATCGTTCGATTCTCGTCGGTAGCGGAATAGGCCCGCACACCCGCGCACCGGTCCGACGGGCATGGTCCACGATCTCGGCGGCCGAACCATCCAGCGCACGATGATCGTATGCTTCCATCCTTATTCGAATCTTGTCCTGAACCATACCAGCCTGTATCTCCAGTCCGCGATTGTAACTATTTTCGCGCAGACAACTTGCAAAGCCCTACTAGTCTATCTGATCATTTCCAATTGTCAATTATTGAGATGAAAATTTTTACAAAATTTTATTCATACCGCTTTTCACGTCGATTTCCCGGCAACCGCGGCCGAAACAGTCTTGTAGGTCAGAGGTTCCATGACATACGTTCCTCGGCCCTGGGTAAGGGACCGCAGGATGGTCGAGTACCCGAACATCTCCGCTAATGGTGACTCCGCACTGAGTTTACAGTAATGCTCCCGTCGCTCCACGTTTGTAATCTCACATCGACGCGAGTTCAGATCGCCGGTAATGGCGCCGAGGTAGGACTCTGGAGTAGTAACTTCCAGCTTCATTATCGGTTCCAGGAAAACAGGCGAGGCATTTTTTACCCCCTCCCGGAACGCCATGGCGCCGGCACGGGAAAAGGCAAGTTCCGACGAATCCACCGGATGGTGCTTTCCGTCCAGAAGCGTAACGGTTATTCCCGTCATCGGATAACCGGCCAGTGGGCCATTGGTGGCCTCGTCGATGACCCCTCCCTTGACGGAGGAGATGTACTCCCTCGGGATCGCGCCGCCCTTGATTTTCTCGACGATGGTAATCGCCCCTGTTTTTCCACTTTCGTCCTCACATCCAGCGAGAGTCGGTTCAACCCGCAGCACTACCACGCCGTACTGCCCATGGCCGCCCGTCTGGCGAATGAACCGTCCTTCCGCCTCGGCAGCCGAAGTGATTGTCTCTCTGTACGCCACCTTGGGCTTGCCCACGCGGACGGAAACGCCCATGTCTCGAACCAACTTGTTGCGAATGATCTCCAGGTGCAACTCGCCCATTCCTGAAATCAGCAACTGTCCGGTATCGCGGTCCACCTCAGTCAGGAAGGTCGGGTCTTCCCGCCGAAGTGTAACCAAGGCCTCTGCCAGGCGGTCCTTTTCCGCCGCCGCCGCCGGCTCGATCGACATGGAAATCACCGGCTTGGGAAACTTTATCTCTTCCAGGATTATCTGGTGGTGAGAATCGCACAGCGTATCGCCGGTGAAGCTGTGTTTGGGTCCGACGACGGCGACGATGTCTCCGGCGACGGCTTGGTCCCGGCGGATGCGCTGATTGGCGTGCATCTCCCATATGCGTGAGATGATTTCCTTTTTCTGGCGGGCGGGGTTGAGTACGCGCGTACCGGCCTTGAGCGAACCGCTGTAAATGCGGAGGAAATAAAGGTCCCCGTGCAAGTCCGAAGCGATCTTGAACACCAGTGCCGAAAACGGCTCGTCAGTTTGGGGAAGACGCTGAATTAACTGTTCGGCTTCGGGGCTTTCATGCCCCATGACAGGCGGAACGTCCATCGGAGAGGGAAGGTAATCGCAAAC
>CAYUYD010000099.1:0-8776 GCA_964449105.1 uncultured Planctomycetaceae bacterium
GCGAGTGAATTGTTTGCGCGCGTAGCTCAATTGGATAGAGCATCGGTCTACGGAACCGAAGGTTACAGGTTCGAATCCCGTCGCGCGTATTTTCGTGATGCGGGTCGGCGACATGCTGCCGACCCGTTTGCGTATGGAGAAAAAATTGAGATTCTTCGTGACTCGCCGGCAGAATCCGATTATCCTTCTTTTTAAATAAGAAGCCCCCGGGAAGATTTCGGCTGAATGCGGGAACTTTTTCCTGCCTGATGCGTCTAACAATCATACGTTCGCCACAAGCCGTTACCAGGGGCTTTGGAATGACCCAGCGGGTCGGAATAGTTGTGGTTGCCTTCCTTTCGGCGGGATTGTTGTTCGCTGCAGTCGCCCCCGCTCAGCAGGCGGACCGGCGCAGCGAAGTTGTCCGTGCATTGTTGCAGCACGAACGACTGATGAGCGGCGCCCACGTCGAGATTCCAGTAAGCCTTTATCACCAGTATCTGCGCGACCTGAACGCTCCGGATCGTGGTCGGCCCGAAGCGACCGTGCCATACATCGCCGAATCGGGAACATATTACCTGGCTGTCGGCGCAGAGGGGCAGACGACCCTCAAGGCCGAGGTCCGCCTGCGGGTCTTCGATCCGATGCGCACCCGAAACCTTCCGGTTCTCAGCGCAAAGGCCGCATGGGAAGACCTGACCGTCAACGACAAGCCCGTCAAACTTGCGACGGTGGGGGACTGGCTGCGATTCACGTCGTCGCCGGCCGACGGCCCCCTCGGGGCAGGTCTGTACACCATAACGGCCAAACTTCGGCTGGAGACGACCGGAAGCGCCGGCGGAATGGTCATCCTGAACGTTCCTGAAACGATTAAGACATTTGTCGTTTTCGACTCGCCCGCGGTATGGGAAGTTCAGACCGGTCAGGAGCAATTCCCTCATCTTATCGGCACGGGCGGAAAGGGGACACATGGCCGGCTGGCACTGACGCCAGGGAAAAAACTGCAAGTGGAATATCGCCCGCCCATGCCCCTGCGAGACCGACCGCCGCAATACTCGCTGCAGGGCGACGTGGCCTGGAACCTCGACGCCGGCGCACAGCAGATTACCGCTTCGCTGACCGCGACCGTTGCGTCGGGGGCGTCCGACCAGATCGTACTGCTGCTGCCTGATGAGGCAGACCGCGTGGAAATCACGGGTCCGGAAGTGCGCAGGGTGGAGGTCGGCTCCGGAAGGGCGGTAGTGCATCTGCGGGGAAAGATTCTAGGCCAAACGGTCCTGAAGGTTTCCTGCGAACTGCCCGCCGGTAAAGGTTCGAAACGTCGCCTCGACCGGTTTGGCGCAGCCGATGGCCGATGGACCGGCGGAACGCTGGTGATTACCAACAGCGCCGGGGGCAGCGAGGTTATCCCGGAAACGATGATGGGTCTGCGCGAGATGTCGCCGGCGGAGATACCGCCGTCCGCCTCGGCGATCCTTCCTGCGCCGGCGGTGATGGCGTATGAAATAACATCGAGAGCATTCTCGGCAGAGGTCGAGGTCCTTCAGTTGGGCGAGTTCGCCCTTCGGCAATCCATCGCCGACCTTGCGCATTACGAGGTCTTTCTTGCCCGCGACGGGTCGGTCATCTGCCGGGCAAGGTACGAAATCCGCAACAGCAACAAGCAATTCCTGAATCTGAAACTCCCCGCCGGCGCGCAGGTGCTACTTGCCCGCGTGAATGAGAAATCCCGCCCGATCTCTCCGGCGACGGGCGAGAAAAACACCTGGCTGCTGCCGCTGGAACGCTCGCGGGCCAGTGTGATGGGACTGGTCAGTTTCCCAGTCGAGGTGGTGTTCCTGTGCAGGACGGCCCCGATGGGCGAGGGGGGCGTCGCGGAGATTCCCCTGCCCGCAATCGACCTGCCCATCGCCTACGGCTGGTGCGAAACCTACGTTCCGGCCGGTATGGAAGTAAAGCAATGGTCCGGCGCGATGAGAAAGGTTGTCCGGTTCTCCAGCGAAACGGCCACTGCGTCCCTGGACTACGGCTGGGGCGAACTGGCAGAGGGATATACCAAAAAGGACCGCCCGACGACACCACCTGCACCGAAGCCAAGCCACGGGTTCGTAGGAGGGGGCTTGTTGAAACCACCTGCAGCCCTAATGACGCCGACGTATGGACCCACCACCAGACCGGCTGCTTTGCAACCATCTTCGCAACCGACTGATGTTGTCGAACGGGAGATGGGCGTACCCATTCTCAGCAAAATTCCGGTACTCAACAGGATCACCACCAACCGCGCTATTGTTCGCGATGATATTACCCTTAAGATACCCACAGCCTCGATACTGGCGAAGAACTACTATCGCGCGGGCAAGGATTATTACGACAAGAACGAATTCGCCGAGTCTGCGCGGTATCTTGAGCAGGTTGCCAAACTCGCCCCCGGCTCCACCGAAGCCCACAACGCCGAGCGACTCCTGGCCAATCCGCAAATGCCCAGTGCGATGAAGTTAAGTACCGGGGCCGAAAAGGCTGCCGCAAGGGTTGTCGAGCGCGAGGTGGCGGAGTCCAACGTCACCCAGGTATTCCAGCAGATGGCGTACATCAAGGCCGGCCAAGCCGCCGTGCACGAAGGTCAATACAAACAGGCAGAAGCCAACCTTAAGGCTGCCCAGTCCGCCACGGAACAACTCATCGCCCGTGGTGCGGACCGACAAGAGACCGTCGCCCGAATGCAACAGGCCCAGCCGGAGTTACAGAAACTCTCCGAGCAGACCGCCGGTAAGGTGTCCGAACTCCGTAAGCAGATGAGTGAACTCAAGGAGGCCGGCAAATACGACGAGGCCCTGAAAACAGCCGGAAAACTTCAGCGGTACGGCTTCAGCCAGTTTGAAGCCTACGACACCGATAAAAGGGATTCTCGCATCGCCGAGCTGCGACGAAAAGAATCCCAAGAACTGCAAAAGGAGATGGACGCCCTCGCCGCCGCCGCAAGCCGGGAACGACAGGGTAAGGGGAAGGGTGGTGGTGGGGGTGTACCGACAGCAGGCGCCACTGTCAGCAGGTTGCCAGGGAGACCGACGACAAAACGGACTGAGGAATCCGGCCTGAAAACGTCTTCTGATGCAGCCGCCCAGGTTCGCTTAAAAAGTCTTCAGGTTGATATCGATAGGGCCAAAGCCGCTATCGCAGACGGCGAAAAGGCGATGGACGCGGACCAGGTTGCTCGGGCCATCGCGTATTTTGAGCAGGCAGTCAAAATTGCCCCCCAGTACAAGCCCGGCCACGAACGCCTTGCCTTTGCCCGCAGCCTCGTCGGAACCGGCGGCCACTTGGCGGCGACAAGTCGTCTGGAACGAGTCCGCAGCGTCCGTAAGCAGGAAACCGAGGTCCGTTACGCCGAGCGTGCGGCTGATCAGACCAAAGAGATTGAGCAGAGCAAACGCCTAATCGAGGTGGAATCGAATCGCCGGAAGGCCGAAAAGATCGCAACGTTAAAGGTGCGAGCCGACACCCTCCGCAATGAACAGAAGTACAAGCAGGCTATCGAGATATATGGGGAGATAAGCAAACTGGACCCCAACGACGATCAGGCGAAGGACTGGCTCGCCCAGATGGAGCGCTTCGTGCAACTTCTGGACGCCAGGGAAGCGGACAGGACCTCCATGCGTGAAGAGGCCAAGCAGTTGAACGATGTCCGGTGGTCGCAGGTCCAGTCGAGAATGCTGATGAATTTACCTGATGATTGGCCCGACAAAACTCTTAAGCGCAAGCCGATGGGCGCAGGGGAGATTACCGAAAGCAAAGAAAATCGCGCCGCCCGGCAGCGGCTGATGCAAACACTGCCGAGGCTGGATTTCAGCGGTATTGCCTTCGGCGATGTCGTCCAGTTTCTCCGCGAGGTCAGCAACGTGAGCATCCACGTCAAATGGAATGCGCTGGAGGCTGTGGGTGTTAACCAGAGCACCAAAGTCAACGTCCATCTTACCAACGTAACACTGAGCAAGGCCATTCGGACTATCCTGGAGGATGTCGGAGGGGCCACCCCTCTGGCCTTCGTTGTCGATGAGGGCGTCATCACAATATCAACCATGGACGACCTGTCCAGGCAGGCCGTAACGCGGGTCTATGACATACGCGATTTGGTCGTTCGAACGCCCGACTTTAAAGGCCCGAACATCAGCCTCCGCTCGGCGGGAAACAATGCCAACAACGACGGCGGATGGACATGGGGCGATGACGATGATAATGATAAAGAAGACGCGTCTTCCAGGCAGAAATTGACCGGCGACATCGTGAACCTGATCCGCAGCGCCATAGACCCGGACACATGGGGCGAGGATGGCGGAAAGCACGCCTCTATCCGTGAAAAGGGCGGTCAGATTATCGTTACCCAAACGGCAGAAAACCAGCAAGCCCTTACGGACCTGCTGGCCCAACTTCGCCAGGCCCGAGGCCCGCAGGTCGAAGAAGGCGAAAAGATCGCACAGCAGAGGGCGGGGGGCAAGTCCCTGGATGATGTTCAGGCAGAGTTAGTCGATGCGGCGAAAAAGCCGAGTTGGGGGACCGGTGATTCCGATACCGATACGTGGGGAGGCGCCGACCCGATTACCGGCGCAAGGCTGCAAACTGAGGATGGGGCAAGGTTGCAAATTGAGGATAAGGAACTGCGTGAGTTCGTCCGGCGGAATTACGACTGGAAGCTCGAAGACATCCCCCAGACGGGCGCTCGGATACCCAATGTCCCCGAAATCGTATCAAAACTCCGGTTCAATCTCGGTCAGAAGGTTACGGTCAACAGCCTCAACGTCAATGCCGACGCCCGCGCAGCCGCCGCACTGGGTGTGCAGTTTAACCGAGGCGGCAATAACGTCAATTGGGCGGTGGTTAACGAGGCCCAGTTTCGCTCGCTGATGGAACTGGATGCCGAGTTGACCCGCCGCAGCGGCAGGGCGGTGGAAGCCAACGGTCGCTTACAGGAAACCATCGTCGGAACCGATGCGTATCTGGCCAACGGAATGATCGCCAACATCGCCTTCGCCGGCGACAAAGGCAACTCGCTGGACATAAGCGGCAACAGTATAAACCTGGCGCACGAAGGATACGTGATAGTTGATAACGGCGGTTTCCTGACTGTCATCCAGGCCGGAGCCATGCAGCATTGGCAGGAAAGGCCGGTCGTCGTGCAGTTCGCCGAGATTCCGCAGAATATAGAAACACCCCGCGTGGGGCAACTGTTCAGGTTCGAAAGGACGCTGCTGGAGCCGTCCGACCAAATGGTGCTTCGCGCCGAGTATAAATGGAAAGGAGTATCGCAATGAGTAAAGCAAAGGTACTGGTGTCGATGGTTGTTGTGTTGTGCCTGGCTGCGGGGGTTTTTGCAGCGGACCCCGCCGGAGCACAGGCGAAGCCCGACGAGCAGAAGTTGTCCGAAGGCAAGGGCAAGGTGATCCTCAGTTGGGACGAGTTTGTCAGGATCACCGGCTACGGCATAGACAAGAAAGACCCGCAGACGCTGACGATCCCCTGGAAGGATGTACAGGACCTTCTTGGTGTGGAACTGAAGGGGATGGACGGCATGGACAAAACGATGGTGAACCTGCCGTGGAAGGATTTCAAGGCATTGCTGGAATGGTCCGTCAAGAGGGTCAAGCCCGAGCCGGCCACGCCGCCCCCGACCGACTATATCATCGCGTCCAGCCAATACGCCGGCGTCCTCAAAGCCGACGGGGCGACCTTCACCTGCAAGGTCAAACTGGACGTTCTCCGCGAGAAAGGATGGAAGCGGATTCCGATCCTGCCTGCCGGCGTGGCGATCACTAAAGCGACGCTGCCGGACGGCGTATTCCTCAACAGCGCCGGAAGCGTCTATGAACTGCTGACGGAGAAGTCCGGCCCGATGGACATTACGCTGGAGTTTTCCGTGGCGGTGAACAAGGCCGGCGGCGTCAACAGGGTAGTTTTTCCCAATGCTTCTCTGTGTTCTAGTGTGCTGGATTTGGAGATCGACGGGACGAACGTGGACGTGAAGGTGGCCGGCGCACAGTCGGTCCTGACCACGACGGTCGATAAGAATACGCGCGTCGCGGCGGCCATTCCGTCCGGCGTGGCGGTGGATATCACCTGGCAGCGCGCCCTTCCGAAGGTTGCCGCAGCGCCGACCAAACTTTACGCCGAGACCAGGACGCTTGTGGCTGTGGCAGAGGGCATCCTCATCTTCCAGGAGACGGTGGACTTCAACGTCCTTCACACCGCCGTAAAAGAATTGGCCCTGACCGTACCGAAGGGCGTCAGTATCCTTGAGGTCGTCGGGCGGGACGTGTATGACTGGCGCGTGGAGAAGGAGCAGCTGCTGATCGTGTCGCGCGGCGAGATCATTGGACCGTACTCGCTTCGGATCTCGTATGAGATGTCGGCTGCCGAGGCAGTGGAAATCCCAATCCTGCGGGCAGTCGGCGTCGAGCGCGAAAAGGGCTTCGTCGGCGTGATCGCCCTGGCCAACGTGGAAATCAAAGCCGGCGAGGTCGGCGGCGCTACCGTCATAGACGTCAAACAACTCCCGTCGGAAATCGCCGCAATGACGACCCAGCCGATCCTGCTGGGCTTCCGGTACATCGGCGAGAAGTTCAGCATCCCGCTGGCGATTAAAAAGCACGGCGAGGTCGGCGTGCTGGTAACAATCGCCGACAATGCGATGTTCACGACGATGCAGCTGGTCGATGGTCGGCGAATGACCAAGGCACTCTATACGGTTCGCAACAATCGCAACCAGTTCCTGCGTCTGCGGATGCCCGCCGGGGCGGAAATATGGTCGGCTGCGGTCGGTGGGAAAACGGTTACTCCCGCGGTGGATGAGAAAGGCAATGTGCTTATCCCGTTGATCCGAAGCGCCGCCGGAGCGGCGGAACTGGCGAGTTTCCCGGTGGAGTTGGTGTATGTCGAGGCGCCCGAGAAGGCCGCGCCGGCCGACGGAAAGATGCGCGTGGAACTGCCTAAACTGGACACGCCCGCGATGCACGTGATGGTGAATTACTACGCTCCTAAAGAGGGCAGGTACGGTAAAGGCGGCGGGCTGTTCGGCGCACCGGAAAGCGGCTTTTCCGGCACGCTCCGCCTGGTGGAAGAGTTCACCCGGATGGCCGCCGAACGGGACGGAAGGGTCGTTATGCTGGATGCCGGAAAGCAGGCTGGCGCCATGCAGCAGCAGTTTGATGCGAAAATGACCTCATCGGCTATGGCGGCCGGTGTTACGCCGATCAGGGTGCAGCTGCCTATCGACGGTACACTCTTCAAACTGGAAAAAATCCTGGCCCTGCCCGGAGACGACCTGTACTTCGACGTCGAGTACAGCGGCTGGAAAGCAGCCAAATAAAATTCAGGTTGCAGCAACGCGGCGCTCGACCTGTTCCAAAGGCAGCAAGGATGAACAGCCGAAATAACTGGAGTAACTTTCATTGCGGGCCGGCAGGCTGATAGTAATCCTTGTCGCCCTGTCGGCTGGCGGTAATCAGACCTTCCTCGACCAGTTGGGCGATGAGTTTGGCTGCCTCCCAGCGATGGCATTGAAGTCCGGCGGATATGTCTTCGATGGTGCAGGGTCTCCGCCCAAGCATCGCCAGGATGTCATCTCGTCTGACGTCCCCTGCCTTCTCGGCCGGTGCGGCGTGCGCGACGATGATGCGGGCATTGGGGCCCAGGATTTTGCAAAGTTCCAGAAGTCTCTCGTGCGGGACCGCATGGACGTACTTTTCCGCCGGTGGGCGCGTAGCCGTATTAATCTCGATGCGGTCAGGACCGATTTCGTCCGCAATTGCCTTTATCTTGCGGACTTGCGATTCGCTGTCGTTGATTCCGGCTACGAGAAAAACCTCCAAATCCATAAGGCCGGTGAACTCCCGCCGAAAGGCCTTCAGCCCCTCCACCACCGACTCGAATGTGATTTCCGGGCAGGGGCGGTTAATCTTCTCAAAGGTTTCGGCATCGCCGGCGTCCAGCGACGGCGCGACCAGATCGACTTGCGCCAGGGCGGAGCGAACCTCCGGGTCGCCCAGCAGTGCGCCGTTGGTGATTACCGCCAGCGGGATGTCGGTCATTTCCTTTATGGCCGATATGATCCGCCCGAGGTCTTTGTGCAGCGTCGGCTCGCCGGAACCGGCCAGTGTTATGTAATCGCAGACCGGCCCGGAGGACAATTTATCGGCCAGTTCAGCCAGTATCTCCTCGGTCGGCACATAGACCTCACGCCGGACAGTATGGATGGTCGTTCGTCCCAGTTGGCAATAGACGCAGTCGAGCGGGCAGACCTTGAACGGCACAAGGTCCACGCCCAGGCTACGACCAAGCCGGCGCGACGGCACCGGACCATAGAGATGTTTATAGCGTTTTTCCATCATCTCTCCACCCGCTGTGGCGACTCCAAAGAATGAACCACAAAGGGAACAAGAACAGTAGAAACGGAATCATAACATTTTGTCCGGATATTAACAACAGATTGCCGCTCTGTTGAAAACTTGGGGGTGGCATAGGTTGCTTGTCTGCCTGTCCGGTAGGCAGGCAACCCGTGTTCGCCCCCGTGCCGATACGGAACGAATGGGAAAGAATGGGAACAAATGGGAACGAATGGGAAAGATTCGGAACGATTCGGAACGATTGGGAACGTTTGGGAAAGATTGGGAAAGTTTAGGAAAGTTTGGGAAAGAAAGCGAAACACGCAACTCTTTGTGCGACAAGCATTTGTGTATTTCGGTGTCATTTTTACGTCCATTTTTCCACGAATTTCACAAATTTTCACGAATTACCCGAATTACCAATT